>CAINVS010000465.1 GCA_903854205.1 uncultured Bacteroidota bacterium
TGATACCCATCATAATGTTATGGATGATGGTACTAACTCTGTTTATCCCGAATTGAATGCCAGCGGTTTGAGTGTCACTACAACAGAATTGGCTTATCAGATTGCACAGTATTCGCCCATTTTGGGCCAGCCTCCTGTGGTCGATTCACTTTGGAATGGCGGTGGAAACGGACTTCGCAATACAAATTTCCTCAATGCTTTCGGCAAAGTGGATGTCTATGGTTCCGATTCTGTACGTTATTGCATCATCGACGAAGATAATCTTGCTCTAAGCTGTATGACAATTTATGCTGATGGAACTGTTTATAATCCGACAGCTATCACTAAAATTCCAAATCAAGCTGTCAAAGCAGCAGGATCTTTGCTCATTTTTCCAAATCCAAATAATGGTGAATTCAGTGTAAAATTGAACGGATTTGAACAAATTGGAAAATATACTTTAGCAGTAATCGATATCAGCGGAAAAATATTAAAACAGGAAAACATTGTTATAAACAGCGCTGATGATCATATTTTTAATATGCGTTTAGGCACTGAAATTTCAAACGGTTCTTATTTTGCGGTACTTCGCGATAGGAAAGGGGCGATTGTTGCGGTGCAGTCTTTACAGAAAAAAGATTAAAGATTAAAGATTTAGTTTGGTTGACTCAAAAAGAAATCAAAATACCATATACTTAGTACTCGGTAACAATTACTAAAAAAAAACATGTACGATTTAGAACCCTACCTAACAGCAGGATATTACACCGACAGCGATCATCCTTCGGTGATTGAATATACTTTAAAAAAGGTAGAAGGGATCAGTGACAAAAAAGCGCAGATTATTAAAATTTACGAAGCAGTTCGTGATGAATTCAAATATTACCCTTATCACCTCATTCTGAAACCGCATGCACTGAAGGCTCATGTGATGCTGCATAAGGATTATGGCTATTGTGTTGAAAAATCCAATTTATTTGCTGCCTGTATGCGTGTTTTGGGCGTTCCGGCCAGACTCTGTTTTGCTAATGTAAGAAATCATTTGGCCACAGAAAAAGTGGAATCCTACTTAAAAACCGACTTGATGGTTTTTCATGGTTATGTTGAAATATATTTCGAAGGTAAATGGATAAAGGCTACACCTATTTTCGATAAGGCGCTTTGTGAGCGATTGGGCGTTGCAGTTTTGGATTTTGACTGTGAACATGATTCTGTTTTTCAGGAATCCGATAAGTCCGGCAATCCTTTTATGCATTACGAACATGATTATGGCTGTTTCCGCGATGTTCCATTTGAAATGTTTCTATCTGAACTCAAAAAACATTATCCGCATCTTTTCGAGAAAAGGATTCATACGGAGAAGATAATAATTGACTTTTGATCAGGATTCTAGGGATTAAAAGATTCTTAGGATTTATTTTTAAGTTAAAAATCATCAAAAATATGACAATTGACGAATTGACTTATGCTGTTAATGGCTGTGCAATGAAAATTCACTCAAGAATGGGAAACGGTTATCAAGAAGTGATTTATCAACGTTGTCTTGCTATAGAACTCAAAAGTGCTGGAATTGAGTTTCAGCGGGAAGTTGATCAGGATATTTACTACAATAGTATTAAAGTAGGAACTCGTCGTGCAGACTTTGTTATCGAAAATAAAATTATAGTAGAATTGAAAGCTGTAATTAATTTGGAAGATGTTCATTTGGCACAAGCAAAAAATTATCTTGTAGCTTATGGTTTTGAAACAGGACTATTGATCAATTTTGGAAATACTAGCCTTCAATTCAAAAAGGTGTATAATAATAGAAAAATAATATCTACTCTTTAATTATTTGAATGAAATTTGATTTAATTTCCAAACTGATAATCCTGAAAATTTTTAAATCCTACTAATCCTGATAATGAAAGACAGT
The DNA here is from genome assembly GCA_903854205.1 of uncultured Bacteroidota bacterium. Lineage (GTDB taxonomy): Bacteria > Bacteroidota > Bacteroidia > Chitinophagales > Saprospiraceae > Saprospira. The sequence continues at coordinate 1,895 of CAINVS010000465.1, forward strand.
TTCAGCTTATTCGAACTCAATCAACATTTGCGCAGGGTGATTACTTTCAATATGAGAGAATCGCTTTGGGTGCGTTGTGAGATTTCGGATATGAATCAAAATCGTGGATTTGTCTATCTCTCATTGGTCGATAGAGATAATCAGCGGCTTAGGGCAAAATCCGGCGCTATAATTAAACCCAAAGATCTTGAGAATATCAAAAAAAGTGTAGGAGATGCAATATGGTCTATATTACAGGCCGGACAGCAAGTGCTTTTACTGGTTGCTGTAGAATACACAGAACTTTACGGAATTACCCTTTCTGTAAAAGGAATTGAAGCAGCTTTTACTATCGGACAGCAGGAATTGCAACGCTTAGCTACTTTAAAACGATTACAGGAAGAACAGTTTTTGGATCTGAACCGACAATTGGATCTGCCTCCTGTTCCACAGCGAATTGCAGTAATTTCAAGTAAGGAAGCGGCCGGACTTCAGGATTTTTTACAGCATTTGCATAATAACCCTCATCACTTTGCTTTTAAAACTGAGCTTTTTCAGGCAGCTGTTCAGGGTATGAATGTTTCAAAAGAAATAGTTCAGCAGATTGAAAGTATAGAATCTCAGGCCAATAATTTTGACTGTGTTGTTATTGTACGCGGCGGTGGCGCAAGGTTGGACCTGATGGGTTTTGATGATTTCGAAGTATGCAAGGCTATCTCTACCTGTGAATTGCCTGTTCTTACGGGTATTGGACATGATATTGATGAAACATTGGCTGATCTGGTTGCTCACAGCTCTATGAAAACGCCAACAGCAGTCGCCGATTTTTTAGTGCAATCTGTATTGAATTTCGAAGTGTTGCTCAACCGTTCTGCTATAGATCTTCAGCAGGTTTTGCAGCGACGAATGCGAAATGAAACTCTGCGATTGGATAATCTGCAAAACAGACTGTCTTATGCCAACAAAACCTATTTTCAGTTTGAACAGCGGAATCTGGATGTTTTGGAAAATAAATTGGAGTTTATTTTGCCGGACAGGACACTGCAGCGTGGTTTTGCTCTAATTTATGATGATGATGGCCTTCCTGTTAAGTCAGTAAATCAACTTAAAGCAGGTCAATCTTTGACTGTTAAACTTCAGGATGGAGAATTTGTTGTTAGAATAGAAGAGATATAAAAGCGTTCCAGTTACGATAGATAATAAAGTAGTTTCATTCTTAATTATCGATTTTGAAACAATCTTAAAAACATAAATAAAAATCGTCGAAGACAGCTCGTCCATTTTTCGGAAGCACCTTAAGTAGTGAGCTCTACAATAGTCTATTAAAAAAGGGACAGCAAATAGATGTGGAAATTATAAAATAAATAAGACAATGAAAAAAGTATTGGTAACAGGTGGCACCGGATTTTTGGGCAGCTATTTATTGAGGCAGCTGTTTAAAAAAGGCTATGAACTGAGAGGTCTTCGGCGTTCGAGCAGTCAGACCGCACTTGTAGGAGATATTTATGATAAAATAGAATGGATAGAAGGCGATGTAACCGATATTTCTTCTTTGGAAGATGCTATGAAGGGAGTCGATCATGTATATCATGCGGCCGCTGCAGTTTCTTTTAATTCAAAGGACAAAACAAAAATGCTGCAGGTAAATGGCGATGGAACGGCCAATGTCGTTAATGTTGCTTTGGATCTTGGAATCGAAAAATTGCTGCATGTGAGCAGCATTGCGGCATTGGGCCGCAAGGAAAATCAGACCAGGCTGGATGAAAATGCACAATGGGAAAACAGTAAACTGAATTCAGATTATGCAATCAGTAAATTCAAAGCCGAATGTGAGGTTTGGAGAGGTATTCAGGAAGGATTGCAGGCTGTCATTATAAATCCTACACTCATTATGGGGGCAGGATATTGGCATTCAGGAACAGGAAAAATGTTTACACAGGCCGAAAAAGGCCTCATGTTTTATCCTCAGGGCGGCAACGGTTTCGTAGATGTTCGAGATGTAGCAGCTGTGGCAATAGCCTTGATGGAGTCAGATATATCCGGACAACGCTTTATAGTAAATTCGGAAAATCATTTATTCAAAAATGCTTTTACAATGATGTCAAAAGCATTTGGAAGAAAAGCACCTTTTATAAAAGCACCAACCTGGGCTATAGAACTGATGTGGAGAGCTGATAATATAAAATCTGTTCTTTTGGGAGTAGAGCCTCTTGTTACAAAGGAATTGGCAAGAGGGCTGCAAACCTTTTTTCAGTACAATAACGTAAAATTGCAAAAAGCGATTAATTTCCCATTTAGAACTTTGGAAGAGACAGTTAATAATACTGCAGCTGTTTATAATGAATGTAAAAAAAACAATCTGCCTTTTGGGTTGTTTAAGGAAAATTGACATTTAGCAAATGTCCATAAAAATACTTTTCAATGAGTTGTTTTTTATCCTGACGTCCTTAGTAAGAGTCGCAAAAGGTCACGGTTCAGGTACGTTTTCTGCTTTTTCAACATATAAAATTCTATCTGAACCCTTCGGGGTTCAAGCTTTAATGGGCTCTAAAATTAAGCTCTTACTGATTTTGGGGGCTTTAAAATTGGTATTACTATTTATAGCGCTCTCTCGTCTGGAACCAGGATGGTTCGCTTTGCGGGCTTTCGGTTCTTAATCCCCTAAAAACTTTGTGAGCAATTATTTTTGCTTCGCCTGGCCCGGGGTTCATCATGAATTCTAATTACGGATCTGGGTTTAATATAAATCATTGATTATATCTATTTAAACTTGTTTTTGCTAAACTCAAGATTTACCAATAACCAATCACTGCATATTTTGCACTAACAATATAAATATATGAAATTAGAAGAAGCCAAAGAAAAATTTGTACTAGCTTGGGGAACATTTGGCACAAATTGGGGTATTAACAAAACTATGGCACAGGCACATGCATTGTTATTGGTATCATCAGTGCCAATAAGTGCAGACGACATAATGGGACAATTGAATATATCTCGGGGCAATGCTAACATGAACATCAGAGCGCTTATAGATTGGGGACTTGTATACAAGGAACAAAAAATTGGTGAACGAAGAGAATATTTTCTGGCTGAAAAAGATATTTGGACGGTAATACGACAAATTATCACACATCGTAAAAGAATAGAACTTGAACCGGCACTTCAGGTACTGGGCGAAGTACAGCGCGTAGAGGAAGAGGGAAACGAAAAAGAACAATTCATCAGAATGATACAAGAAATAGAACTTTTTTCAAAAAATGCTGATGTGTTGCTGGAAAAACTTATTGAA
>CAINVS010000466.1 GCA_903854205.1 uncultured Bacteroidota bacterium
ACTGTTTAGCAAAATCCCGAAGGGATTCTCTGCGTCCTTTGCGTTTTTCTCAAAATATAGAACAAGTATAATATCTTTGCAGTAAAACTCTAACTACCGTTTAATCCAATCCTTTCAACGCCTTTTCCAACTTTGCTTTTTCCAAAGAATTCATAGCCAAAATACAGTTGAATTCTCCCTGTTGAATTAGACCGGAGCCCTTTACTCTATCAGAAATATGCTCATCCTTGCAGGCAAACGCCGCAGCAACAAGCATTTTTAATTCCTCCAATTCAGAAACACTGATTGTTTTTTTCCAAGGCTTTCCACTGGAATACATTCCGCTTGAGCTCATTTTTGGAATCATTGGCTGGTAGCAGACTTTGTCCTCATATATTTCATAACAATTATTATTGCCATCGTGGTAAGAAATAATTAAACTCATTTCGAGGAGGATTTAAGTACAAACCAATCTTCACCGGGCTGATAAAGAAATACATATTCAATTGGAGAGGCATTCAGGAATTTTTTATCCTTAAATGTTTGTCTTGTACCTTTAAAAACTAAGTCATTTCTTTTGTCTTTATTTCTATCTTCTATTTTTAGCTCCAATTCATTTGGCTGAAAATTAACATCGTCGCCCTCCTGATTGGAATCGAAAGTAGCAGGAGTATTTTCCAAAAGGACATTGAAAATGTCAATCAGTTCACCATTTTCAAATTTGTAGACATGGTGATAGCCCTTGCCATTACAGTCCGTATTCAAAGTTACGAGCAAAGGTCCCTGATTTTCTTTTATAACCGTCCAGCCGATATTCGAAGCTTTGTCAGTATGAATCAAATGACCTTTGGCATCAAAAAACAGCTGTTGTTTCAAACCGTGAGGCAGACAGTTGCTGTCATTCGGGTGAATAGCTTCCATAACCCAAATGGAATCTTTACAGCCATACATTTTTACGGAATAACATTTTTTCAGCTCAAGCCCTTTTTCTAATTTTACGGGATAAAAGTCTTTAAATTTTTTCAAAAGTAAATTACCGTCCTTTCTCGCTTCAGAACTCAATATTGGCCTGAAAACCCTTTCCCTTTGAGCATCCATACTTATTGTGTCCTCCTTGAAAAGTTCACCCTTCGGTGTCTTGTTTTTCAGACTGTCCAATTCAGATGAAACAGTTTTATCGCTGATTTGCCCATCATTACAGGCAACTAGAAAAGAAAAAATAGCTATTATGAAAATTAGAATGCGCATAATATTTTAAAATTTTAGAAAGCGAATGTAACTAAAAAGGCTTAAAACAAAATACCCCACCAATGATTTGACAGGGTATAAATGTTTATTTTTTATCGTTAACTTTTGTAGAAGGACCTGCATCATAAAAATATTCATAAGGTCTCAACAATTTTTGCATGACCAAATCCTGTGTAAGGTAAAAATTATCCTCATCCACGTCTACATAATATCTCAGTAGCTTCTGTCTGAGTCCCGGTCTCCCGTCACCACGATCATAGTTGGGATTGATAACAGGATAAAGTGTAAAACTGTGTTCTTCGGGTTTCGATTTGTATTTATAACTTACCTTGGCAAAAGGAGGCATTTTAATTATTGTATCGCGCACATTTTTGTCATAAATAATCATCTCTGAAGCCAATACATTAAAATCGCTGAGATAAATATCAATAAAATCTTTTCTCAATTTTTCAGCAGGAAGTTTATTGCTGTTGTATAATGGTTCAACCTTTGGTTTTTTGCCCATTTCTATTTTGAAAGAATAAGGTCTTTGTTCAGGAGCATAATATTCGACCTGCATCATTTCCAGATCCTTAGCGTTATGCCGTACAATCGCACGATCTCTCAAAGCCCTTTCTTTTGGATTGAAACGGGTATCAATAGTGCCCGAAAAATTTGGAATATTTAATACGTAAGGTATTTCCGAACCCTCAACTACCGCAAAAGTTCCCTGTCCGCCATCGGCAGGTCCACCTATATAAAAGGTACGGATTTTTTTGTTTTTCATATCATAGAGCTCGACTTTAACCCCAATGGTTCCAATTCCACGCAGAACGGTTTTAATGGAAGGATTCGGCACTCTATTTCTAACGCGTACTTTTTCAAGTGTTTCCATTAAATTGCTGAGTGCATTCGGATTCATACGATATTTTTTTCCGCTAACTTTATTGGTATAAAACCAGGTTCCGTCCGACTGTTTTTCAAGCAGCGCTATATTGTTATCTTTGTCGGCCAAAAAGATTCTCTTTAGTACCTTTTGTGGATTTTCAACAGCAAACTGTGTAAATTCTACATTTGCAAAAGTATCTTTGTAGCTGCTGCTGCTGTATCTGACCACGAGCAATAGGATTACCAAAATGGCAAGTACAGATGCGGCTATTATTATTTTCTTGTTCATTTTTTGTTATTGGACATTTTTATTTTCAAGACCCCTCAATTTATCAAGTTCATTCTTATAGCCTGATACCACTTCATTCGGAGATTTTCCCAAATATTTTAGTGAAGCCCTTGCCTGTTCTGAAAGTACGTGATTTGGATACTTGGCCAAAAAAGCATTGTACATTTTCTCTGCTTCTTTTAACCAATCGGTTTTCATCAGGTCGAAACGCTCTACTTTCAATTGCAATTTGGCCGTTCGTTTTTCTTTTTTAGGCGGATTTTGAATATATATAGGCATTTTGTTTTCATACTCAACGGCCAATAAAAGCATTGTTTCGGGATAAAGTCGGTAGTCTGGATAATTATCTATGATGGTCAGCCAAAATTCAACCGCATCAGGAGTTTCTCCCAAAGTACTTGCCAATTTCCCACCTTCGAAACAGTAATTTGGTGTAAATTCACTTTTCGGAAATCTTTTAATATAGTTAAAATACTGACGTTCAAGCATGTGTGCGGTCTGACGGTTCAAGCCTTTGTTTGAATTATCCTTAAAAAGCTCATCCTGATACTCTGCAATTCGGGCTCGCATCTTTACATCCTCCGGCTTAAAATAAAATTCAGCGCGTTCTTTAGCTTTTCCTTTTGGAAATTTTTCAAGATATAGTTTATATAAAGCGGCAGCTCTTTCTTCATTGTTTCCCCTGACGGTTTCATAAGCTGCAGCTGCGAGTATTATTGCTTCGGAATAAACCTGAGAATCCTTGTAACGGTCAATAATAAATTCAAAGTGTTTGGTTGCCTCTTTCCAATTTTGCATCCGCACGTAAATGCTGCCTACCTTATACAGATAAACTGGCGTCAAATCATCGTCAGGATATTTTCTGATATAACTGGTATAGGCAATCAGCAGCGGTTCCAATAAACTGTCTTTGGGATTTGTAGAAACTGCCAATTGTTTTTCCATTGCAGAAATGCTGATTTTTCTTTGGAATTTACCTGTACAGGAGGCTAAAAAGCCAATTAAAAGGAGAAAGCCGAGGGCCTTTTTCATATTGTATAGAAAAATATAATTTAATGAGATCCTATTTAATGTCAACAGTTTCTATGTACAGTGCCAGGTCTGAGTTGGGCGGCACCACCGGTAAACTCCCTTTGGCACCATAAGCCAAGTTTGCCGGCACAAATATAACTGCTTTATCTCCCTTTTGCAAATGGGAAACTGCCCGATGAAACATTTTAGGTAAATTATCGGATTTCCCAATAGTTAATATCATTCGGGCACCGAGTTTAAAAACATCGTCAAAAATTGTTTCTTCCTTTATAATAGCAGCAATAAAATAGAAATAGACCGTTTTTCCGGCCTCGGGTTTAGAGCCCTTGCCTTTTTGTTTGTAATAAATCTCTAAGCCATCCGCTGTTTTTTCGGTTTTCAGTTCTCCGCTTTTATATTTTTTAATGTCAGAAAGAAGATTGCTACGCAATGTGGAATCTTCTTTTAATATTCTTTGCTGTTCGTTTTTAAATTCTTCCAATGTGGCAAAACCATTCATTTTGGCGTATTTCCTGTCTTTCTCTTCAGATTTTTGTTTTTGTGTATATACGCCTAATATTTTATAGGTCCAGACCACTCTTTCATTTTTTCCGGAAAAATGTGACTTGTAATTTGCCAACTCTTTATGAGCATCTAAATATCGGATTCGTGCAATAATGCTATCTCCCGGCTTTGCGAAAGTCAATACCTCTTCGAAGGCATTGCGGTGCATTTTGGTCGGCAATATGATTCTCACAGGCGCATTTTTGCTGTAGGAATTTTCAATCATTGTCCCATCTTCTTTTGTTAATGTAAAATGTAACATGATTTCATCACCATAATCCAGTGAGGAAGCGTCTTTTTTGCTGTCCGCCGTTTCAACTACCTTGTATTCAAATTTTGCAGCCGTAGGCTTCAGCCATCCGGAATTATCAGAATTGCAGGAAAAAAGCAAAAAGCTGAAAAGTATAAAAATAGCGCATTTTTTGTACATAATTTTCAAATTCTGTATAAGCCATAACCAAATTCCAGACCTGCGGTTAGTATAAACTGATCTAAAATTTACCGCAAAGAACAACAAGATTTTTACGCAAAGTTTGCAAAGATTTTCTAGTGTTTATTAAGGAATCAAGTGTTTTTAAGATACACACTTTAAGGGATAGTGTCCCTGAAGCAGCTGTTAAATAATTACTGTTACCAGTACCAAGTACTCTATCAAGTACCAAGTGCCAAGTACTCTGTACCAAGTACCAAGTACTCTCTCTGCCAAGTACCAAGTACTATTCCGACAACGCCATTTTATATTCAGTCATCAGCAACTCCTTCAATGTTTTCATTGTCTCACTCAAGTTTACCTTGCTCTGTCCGCCCGATGCATTAAAATGTCCACCGCCATTAAAATATTTTGTACAGATATCCTGTACAGAGAAATTTCCTTTTGAACGGAAAGATAGTTTTACCCGATCTTTTCTTTCAGTTACAAGTACAGCACAGCGTATCTGACGGATTCTGAGGATAAAATTAACGATGCCTTCCAAATCACCTCTTTGTATGTTATAAATTTTATGATCCTCCTGAGTGAGTACTACGATGCCGGTATTGATCTCTTCCAAAAGCTCCAAACGTTCATAAATGCTGTAACCCATTAGTCTGAATCGCTTATAGGTATAGGAATTTGCAACCATGTCGGAAATGATATTGGTATTCAAACCCCTTTCTGTCAGGTCAGCCACTATTCGGAAGAGTCGGGGAGAAGTGGAATATTGAAAACTACCTGTATCTGTAAGAATACCGACAAACATAGTTTCATAAGCTTCCAATGGAACTTTGTCCAAAGCATTCATCAGTTCAAAAAAATCATAAATCAGCTCACAGGTAGAACTTGCAGAAGTCCTCCATAATATCGCCGAAGGGAAGTCTGAAGGCTCCATATGATGATCAATCATCACTTTATAGGCCTTGGCGCCGCTGAGTATGGCCTCCATCTGTTCAGTCCTGTTAAAATGATTGTAATCCAAAGCAAAGATTATATCTGCTTTTTCAACTATTCTCACGCAGCTGTCATGCTGTTTTTCATAAATCCAAATTTTATCATAACCCGGCATGAAATCAAGAAAATCAGGCATTTCAGTCGGCATAATAACATTTACCCGGTGACCCAGTGTAATGAGATAATGGTAAAGCGCTAATGATGATCCTACAGCATCACCGTCAGGATTGGCGTGCGAAGTGATAAGAATGTTTTTTGGGCTGTCAAGCAGCAATTTTAATTGATCGAGATTTGTCATAATATTTTTAAAAAAGTACGAGCTTAGTTTTCCTCATCCTTTATTCGTTCATCCAATAATATTTCTTCAAAATCATGATTGTACACTATTATGTTTCCATAACAGATGCTAATCCCAATTGCAGAAATTGCCCAAAGATAATAACCGGATAAAAATCCGATCCTCAATGCAACCGGCCAAATAAGAACAGATACAATAACTACAACTATCAGAATACTTCTGAACAGTTTCATTTCACCGGAAATACGCAGCAAGTACAATATCCAAATAGTTAAAACAGCAAAGTTAGCTAAAGTTCCCAAAAAAGCAACAGGACTGCTAAACATTGAAAAAAAAGCACCCCAGGCACATTCGTATCCAAATAGAAGTGACGGAATATCTGAAAGTTTTGTACTGTTTTCCTTAAGGGTCAGTAAAAAAGATGGAGGAATATTGTAGGCAGGCAGAAAAAAGCTGATTGGAAACAGCATAAAAAAAAAGATGAAGAATGTTTTTGCATTAAGTCTTTGACTAAGTTTCTGAATCATCTTATCTCTTATCTTTTCCTCAATTGAAATTATGATATTTGTACAAATAAAAACATTTCTTTTAAAAATAACAAAGTAAATAAGCGTATAAATTGATTTTTCGGCAAATTGTTTTTATAAAATCTATTTGCAACAAATGTAAATTTCAATAAAATAACTGCTATTTTCAACACTGCAAATCATATTAAGTTTTTTGCTAACTGAAAAACAGATGCAACAACGAGAAATATTTATTTACGATGCAGTGCGCACACCTCGGGGACTCGGCAAATCTCAGGGAGCTTTACAGGAAATAAAGCCTGTACAACTGCTTTCCAATACCATTTTGGCCATCACAAACCGTTGCGGCGGCATAAGAGATTATATTGATGACATTATCATAGGCTGTATGACTCCTGTAGGCGAACAGGGTGGTGATATAGCTAGAGCAGCAGCGCTTTTTTCTGGACTGCCTTTCTCTTGCCCGGGTTTGCAGGTAAACCGTTTTTGTTCCTCAAGTATGGAGTCAGTTCAAATTGCAGCTTCAAAAATAATGGCCGGCTGGGATGAACTAATTCTTGCAGGCGGTATAGAAAGTTTTAGCAGAGTTCCCGAAGGAAGTGATGGTGGCGCTATGATGTTTGACCCTGATGTCAGAGCTAAAGTAAATTTTATTCCAAGAAATGTGAGCGCAGATTTGTTGGCAACTCTGGAAGGATACAGCCGCGAAATGATAGATGCGCATGCGCTGAATATGCATCAACGAGCCCTCACAACAATCAATGATGTACCCTTCTATGAATCAATCTTGCCGGTTTATGACATCAACGGATTGCCCGTTTTGAGCAAAAATGAGTGTTTCAAGAATAATGTAAACTTAGAATGGTTGGCTTCTTTGCCACCAATGGCTACAGACAGCGAAGATAAAGGTTATGATGTAATGGCTACGCTGCGTTACCCGCAGATTGAAGATGTAAACCACGTACACACCATAGGCAATGCTGCTCCACTGGCTGACGGAGCTGCAATGTTACTCATCGGCAGTAAGGAAATTGGTCAGAAATTGGGGCTTAAACCCAAAGCAAAAATTCTGTCTGCAGCAGTTATTGGTGTAGAACCTACGCTCATGCTACAGGGTGCGCCCATTGCTGCTAAAAAAGCATTGAAAATAGCAGGTCTGACTTCAAAAGATATTGAAATTTGGGAATCAAATGAGCATTTTGCTGCTGTGGGATTGAAATTCCTTCAGGATATGAGTCTCCATTCAGATATGGTCAACATTTATGGCAGTGATATCGCCTGGGGTTATGCTGCAGGTGCAATGGGTGCAATAGCTATAGGTACCGTTTTGGACGGATTAGTTCAGCAGGATAAAACTTTAGGCGCAGTTGCTATTTGCGCCAGAAGCGGTATGAGTTCTTCCATTATCATAGAACGCTGTTAATATCAAAGTTTTTAAAATTCCCTATGCGATAATATTAAATGTTATGATACTTTATAAAAAAGATAATTACGGCATTGTTACGCTGACACTTGACATGAGCGGACAAAGTGTTAATGTCATCAATTCAGAGATTGCAAAAGCTTTCGAACCTGTACTCGATTATTTGGAAAAAGACAGTGAATTGAAAGGCGTAATTGTCAGCTCAGCCAAAACTTCATTTTTGGCCGGCGGAGATTTGGATTTTCTGCATCAGGCAGCCGATGAAAGCAGCGTTTTTGACTACACCGACAGACTTCGTCGTATTTTCAGAAGGTTCGAACTGTTGAAAGTGCCTGTGGTAGCTGCCATCAATGGGGCTGCTTTGGGCAGCGGATTTGAATTTACATTGGCATGTCACCGCAGAATTGCCCTTGATAGCCCCAATACTGTTTTGGGATTACCCGAAGTATCCTTAGGCATGATACCCGGCGGTGGCGGAATTATACGTATGATATGGATGACAGGCCTAAAAGAGGCTTTCAATATAGTTTCAAACGGCAGACTGCTTCATGTTCGGGAAGCCTTGTCAAAAGGGCTGATTGATGAAATTGCAGAAGACAGAGAGATGCTGCTGGCAAAAGCCAGGCAGTGGATCTTATCTCAACCGAAAATCTCAAAAGTTTGGGATACGGAGGAGCTGATACCAAATCACAGCAATCCGCGTTATCCAAAAACGGCTTATATGATTGCGGATCTGACATCTACTGTAATAAGAAAAACACTAAACAATTACCCTGCAGTATTAGCACTGTTGAATGCCATGGTTGAGGGAGCAATGGTCGATTTTGAGGCTGCAACCCGTATTAATGTCAGATATTTTACCTCAATAATTTTCAGTAAAGATTGCCGCAATCAGACGAAGGCATTTTGGTACGATACAAATAAAATAAAAAATGGTTTAGGCCGTCCTAAAGGCTATGGCCGTTTTAAAGCCCGAAAAATAGGGATTATCGGTGCTGGACTTATGGGCTCAGGAATTGCTTATATTGCTGCAATGCAGGGAATAAAAGTCATTTTGAAAGATGTATCCAAAAATTTGGCAGTTCAGGGCAGAGATTATATCTGGAAAATGCTTGATAAACTGGTTCAGAAACAAAAAATGACAGTGCTTCAAGCCAATGAAATTTTGGAAAGAATTGAAGCGACCGAAGATATTGCTCTTTTTGAAGATTGTGACCTTGTTGTAGAGGCAGTTTTCGAAAATAGTGAACTCAAAAAAAGAATCATTAAGGATACAGAAAATTATATTCACCACGATACATTTTTTGCAACAAATACAGCATCACTTCCTATCAGCGATTTGGCCGGAGCCTCAATCCGTCCTGAAAATTACGTAGGTATGCATTTCTTTTCACCGGTGCAGACAGTACCATTGGTCGAAATTATTAAAGGTAAGAAAACCTCAGCCGAGACAATTGCAAGGGCCTTCGATTTTGTAATTCAAATTGGCAAAATACCGATCATTGCAAATGATTCACCGGCTTATTTTGTGACAAGAGTATCAAGCACTTATTTTGTTGAAGGACTATTGATGCTGCAGGAAGGAGAATGTGCCGTTCAAATTGAAAACGCCGGTTTACAGGCCGGTATGCCGCTTGGACCTTTGGCTTATGCCGATTCTCTCGGATTTAAATATGTTTTGGATGCGGAGAAACATTTTGCCGGTCAGATAATAGAAAATTATAAAAGTTCCTCTGCTTTTTCTATTCTTGAAAGCATGATTCAAAAATTCGACAGACATGGAAAAGTAAGAGAAGCAGGATTTTATGAATATACAAACTGCGAAAAGCCCTATCTCTGGCCTGAATTGACAAAACATTTCCCCAAAAAGGAAACAAAAGCACTATCACAGGAAGACATCAGGCATCGATTGATGTTTATTCAATGTTTGGAAGCCGTAAAATGTTTGGAAGAAGGGGTGATTTCCAACACCAACGAAGCAAATTTAGGCAGCATACATGGTTGGGGCTTTGCGCCATTTAAAGGAGGTGTTATACAGTTTATCAATGATTTTGGTGTTGAAGAGTTTGTAACAAAAGCAAAAGAATTGGAACAAAAATTTGGCCCAAGATTTAAAGTACCCAAAATGTTGGAAGAAATGGCGACCGAAAAATCTAATTTTTTATAAAGGCTAAGTTATAAAAAAGTATTTTAACTGCCACCTTCAAAACAGTTACCTCATACAAAATTCCATTGGGCAGGGCGGTTTTGGATTAACTATTGGCGATTGATACGGAGCTGTACAGAAAAGTATGCATTAAGGAGCTTTTTGTTAGGGTTTGAATCTTTTAAAATTTGTTTTAAATCCTACTTTTGACAATACGCCCTAAAAAGTTTATATTTACATAAAACAAAAAAGCATGCAACAGTTACCTGTAAAATATCCATACGGTATCAGCAACTTTGAAAAACTTGCTGAACAGAACTTTGTCTTTGTTGATAAGACAAAATATATTGAGAAGTTGGAAATGGATGAAAATTATTCCATCTTCCTAAGACCGCGCCGTATGGGCAAAAGCCTTTTTATCTCCATTTTGGAGTATTATTACGATATTTTGGAAAAGGACAAATTTGAAAAACTGTTTTCCAATTATTATATCGGTCAGCATAAAACCCCAATGGCAAGCAGTTATCGGGTCTTAAAATTCGATTTTAGCGGGATTGATACCCAAACTGCTGATGATACCTCTAAGTATTTTTTGAGTAAAATCCGTGCTCACCTAAAAGATTTTATCGAAAGGTATGATTTGTTGAACGAAGAAGCATTGGATATAATATCAACATCAGACTCCCCCGGAGAAATGATGAACAAATTCTTTATGTCCCTAAAAACCTGGAAGGAAAAAACAGGAGATGAGATTCCTATATATTTACTAATTGATGAATACGATCATTTTACCAATGAAATTCTCATTAGGGACCTTAGTGAATTCAAACGCTCTGTTTCTCAAGATGGTTATATCCGTAAATTTTACGAAGCCATCAAAATTGCCACACAGCAGGGTTTTGTTGACAGGTTTTTCATAACAGGTGTTTCACCTGTAACTATGGACGGACTGACGAGCGGATTTAATATTGGTACACATTTGAGCGGAGATGAAGAATTTCACGATTTAATGGGATTTACAGAAAAAGAAGTGCGAGAATTACTAAATCTTGTGCTGACTGATAAGTCTAAGGAATCAATTATCATGAATGACCTTAAGGCCTGGTATAATGGATATAATTTTAATGCCGATGTAGATCATACTGTTTATAATTCGGATATGGTTTTGTATTTTTTGGATAAGTTCAAATTTAAGCAGCAGTATCCAAAACAAATGCTAGACCCTAATATCATGCCCGATTATGGCAAGATAAAAAAGCTTTTTCAGATAGCTAATTTTAATGAAAACCTTACTGTGCTGGACGAAATACTTAAAAACGGCAGCCTTAGTACAGAATTGATTTTTCAGTTTTCATTTGACAAACCTTTTGACAGGATTGCCTTTGTAAATTTGTTGTATTATCTTGGTAATCTAACACTTGGAGGTTCCAATAAATATGGAATGCCGCTTTTTGTTATTCCAAATTATGTCATTAAAGAACTGTTTTGGCAATACTATGCCTATCTCTTACAGGAAAAAGCCGATCTGACAGGAGATGCTTACGAGGTACGCAAAGCAATATACGATACAGCAGACGGAAATATAGGTCCACTGCTGATGCTGGTTCAAAAACTTTTGGAAATACTGTCAAATCGTGATTTTCAGAAATTTGATGAAAAATACATCAAAATGGCCATTCAGGCCTATGTTTTTCAGGCAAAATATTATTATGTCCGTTCAGAAAGGGAAGTTACAAACGATGGCTATTTAGATCTTGAGTTGCTTCGTCATCCCGATATTAATGCCGAGCCTCATCAATATGTGATGGAAATAAAATACCTAAAACATAGCGATGAAAATCATCTGAAAAGCAAGATGGAAGCTGCAAAAAAACAGCTTAGGGGTTATTTGGAAAAAGACAGTGAATTGCAGTCTCTACAAAAATTAAAAGCAATCGCTGTAGTTGCCGTGAAGGATAAGATTTATTGGGAG
>CAINVS010000467.1 GCA_903854205.1 uncultured Bacteroidota bacterium
TATTGCTCATATTTTTCAAAAACAAAAGCGTTTCTGTCCATTCCAAAGGCTCATGATCAATACCGGAATAATTGTAATTCAGTCCTTTATCTGCGTACCAGGCCAATAGTCTTGGTTGCCAATACTCTTTCCCGAATAGTTTTATCTTCTCTTTTTTCCAACTTATTTCATTTTCTAAACTGTGGTAAACTTCTTTTGACTTTCTTTCTGAAAGAAAATCGGCAACATAAATCATTTCACTGCCTTTATCCAAGCAAATATGAGTCTTTTGCATCATAATATTAGAATAAATCCTATCTATAAATTTATAGTGACAAAAATCATCTGACAACAATGGTATTTTATCTCCCATTATTATTAACTTCGCAATATAGTAGTACTTGTTGAAAAGGATCAAAAATGACTACATACAATTTTATAAATATTCAATTCTTATACTGCAATGGCTAAATCAAAAGCAATGAAATGGGTGAAGCGCATACTTTTGAGTTTCGGGATTTTCCTGGTTCTCTTTGTTGTCGCAGCCCTTACCCTGCCTATTCTCTTTAAAAAACAAATCTTAGAAGCTGTAAAAAATGCTGCTAATGAGCAGCTTACAGCAAAAATAGATTTCAAGGATGTGAGTCTGTCTCTATTATGGACCTTCCCCAATTTCAGTTTCAGTATGAAGGAATTGACGATTACAGGTAAAGAGGAGTTTGAGGGCCTCAAACTTGCTGATGTTAAAGATCTGAGCCTGCGTCTGAATCTGTGGAAAGTTATGGGCGGTACTTATGAAGTTAATTCTGTCATTTTTGACAAACCTAATTTCTATATTAAAGTACTTAACAACGGTAAGGCTAATTATGACATCATGAAGCCTGATACTACAACAAAAAAACCTGAATCAGAAACAACAAGTTTCAGTGCAAGGTTGAGTTATTATGCCATAAAAAATGCCGATATCATCTATGATGATTCCCCCAATAAAACCTATGTTAAGATGGTGAATCTTACGCATACGGGCAGTGGCAATTTGACTGCGTCTACTTATGACTTTTTTACAAAAACAAATATCGATGAGTTCTCAATGACTTACGATATGATCAGCTATTTTACCAAAACCAAGGTTGATATCAGACTGAACATTGGTGTTGACATAAATAAAATGGCTTTCCAATTGATGGACAACTCATTTAAATTCAATGCACTTGAATTGAAAGCTGAAGGTGGAATTGAAATGCCGGGCAATGACATTAAGTTCAATAACTTGAAATTCAGTGCGCCTACCACTACTTTTGCATCTGTCCTTTCACTTATTCCGTCTGCCTTTACCAAGGATTTTGCCAAGGTTCAGACAAAAGGTGCATTCAGTCTTGCAGGTAATGTTAACGGTGTTTACAATGATAAATCTTACCCTGCTTTCAATCTTGACTTGAAAGTAAGTAACGCAGAGTTTAAATACCCTGATTTGCCTTTGGCTGTGACCAATATCAATACTGACCTCAGTGTTAAAAGCCCTTCCGGAGACTTGGACAAAATGCTGCTGAATGTTTCCAAGTTCACCATGAAATTGGGGAACAATCCATTCGAGGCTATGCTCAAACTCAGTACACCGATGAGCGATCCCAATATTGATACCAAAATCAAAGGGAAAATTGACATGGCAGAATTGGCAAAAGCTTTCCCAATGGAAGGTGTGGCCACTTTGAACGGTATTTTAGAAGCCAATCTCGAAGCCAAAACGAGAATGTCCTATATTGAAAAACAGGAGTATGACAAGGTGGATATGAAAGGTCTGCTTTCTATTGCAGGTTTTACTTATATCGCTAAAGGCTCTCCAAGCCTGCTCATTAAAAAAATGAAAATGGATTTCACGCCAAATTTTGTCAATTTGGAAGAATGTGATATTATGATCGGAAAGAGCGATATCAAAGCCAGCGGTAAATTGGACAATATTCTTACCTATTTCTCAGGTGATAAAATCATGAAGGGCAATTTGATAGTACGTTCCAGCTTGTTAGACCTGAACGATATGATGAAATCAACGGCAGGAACTGAAACAAAAACAGATACCAAAGCAGCCACTAATATGGTAGATACCACTACATCCACAATATCCGGCAAAGATAAAATATTTGATCGTTGGGATTTTGCTGCAGATTTTGAGTGCAAAAAAATGCTTTATGATGTTTATGAAATAAAGGATATAGCAGCTAAAGGCAGTTTTGCACCCTCAAGAGCAAAATTACAGAAGTTTGAGATGCTGCTTGGCAAAGTAGACATTCAGGCGAAAGGTGAAATTGAAAATGTATTTGGATACTTATTTGATAATCAAGAAATAAAAGGAGAAATAAATCTTAGCTCCAATTATATGAACCTTAATCAATTCATGACAGAGACCGGACAGGCAACAGAACCTGCACCACAGCCAACGCCTTCAAATCCGGAAACTGTAAAAAGTGAATACGAGCCTATTCTTGTTCCTGCCAATATCAATTTCCATGTAACAGGAGCCTTTGCAACACTGATTTATGAGTCTTACAAACTGAAAAATGTAAAGGCTGATATTCGCATCCGCGATCAGAGAGTTGAAATTATTGACATGAGCTGTAATGCTTTTGGCGGAAGTATAGCTTTGAATGGGGAATACAGTTCCAAAAATCCGGAAGCTCCAACCTTTGCATTGGGCTATGATCTTAAAAAACTTGACTTCCAAGAAGTTGCTATGGGTGTACCATTTATTTCTTATATGGCTCCTGCAATGAAGTCCCTCTTCGGTAGATTCAGTTCTCAATTCAAAATGAATGCTGTATTGGGTAAAAATTTATACCCTAAATTGAACACAATAAATGCTGAAGGTCTTATTGAAACCTTTGATGCGGCTCTGAAGGGTATGACGCCAATGAAAGGATTGAGCGATAAACTCAAAATTAAAGAATTGGAAAACTTTGTACTGACCAATACTAAGAATTTCTTTACTATTAAAGATGGTGCATTCGGGATTAAGCCTTTCGCATTTAAACATAGTGGCATAGACATGACATTTGGGGGTTCTCATGGCCTTGATCAAAAAATGAACTATAACCTAAAAATGCGTGTACCTAAAGCATTACTTGATAAAGCAGGTATAGGACAGGCTGCCTCTGAAGGCATGAAAGCACTCAACGGTCAGGCCCAAAAACTTGGTATTAAGGTAGAAGAAGCTGAATTTCTCAATATCGGTGTAGATATTGGTGGAACAACTACCAAACCGACCTTTACGCCAAAAGTATTAGGGGCTGAAGGCAAAAGTGGCCAATCTTTAGGAGATCAGGTTAAAGAAAGTATTAAAGAGGAAGCTAATAAACTCAAAGAGGAAGCCGAAGCCAAAGTTAAGGCAGAAGCGGATAAGTTGAAAAAAGAAGCCGAAGAACGTGCACGTACCGAGGCTGAGCGCCTTTCCAAAGAGCTTGAGGCTAAGGCTAAAGCAGAAGCTGACCGAATGACCAAACAGATAAAAGATAATGCAGAGGTCAAGCGCATCCGCGATTCAATTGAAGCAGCAACAAAGGCTGCAAAAGACAAAATTTTGAAAGATAAATTGAAAGATATTCCCAATCCTTTCAAGAAAAATAAATAAGTATAATTAATCTTAAAACATCCGCTAATTTGATTGGTGGATGTTATTTTTCCTGGGTAAAACAAAGCCATCAGAATCAATTGATTCCGATGGCTTTGTATATTTTAAGCCTTTACTTGTGAGTTTCTAGTAATCGTCCTGTGGTTCAGAGAAGTCTTCGATGTAATCATCTTCCTCAAAAACTTCAAATTCTTCTTCAAACCCTTCCCCTTTAGTACTGTCAGAATTGAGTTCTTTTTTTGTTTTTTCAGTCTCAAGTCCCGATCCTCCACCTGAAACAGGCTTTTTGCTTAATTTACGGAAAGACTGTTGCGTTTTGCCTTCTACAGTTTTTGTAGCGTGCGGTACAAGCAAAAGACGTTGTTTGTCAATTAGTTTTCCTGTTACAGAGCAGATACCGTAGGTTTTATTCTTGATACGAATCATGGCATGTTCCAAATCACGAATAAAACGTTGTTGTCTGGAAGCCAATTTATTGATATGTTCGCGTTGCCAGTTGGAAGCACCATCATCAAAGGTACCTGCCCTGTTTTCATCGCCACTGTTATTGAGTTCTGTTAGCTGTTCTTTTAAATCCTCAAGCTGTCCCCTTGATTCTTCCAGCTTTTTTTCGATCATATGCTTGAACTCTTCTAGGTCTTCGTCACTGTAGCGATTTTTTGTAATATTATCGTTTTGATTGTTCATAAAGATTTAGTTTTAGGATAATTAACCACTCGGTTTTTATGGGAATTAATGAATTATTTATCAGATGTAAATAACGGAGTAAAATCTTAAAAAGTTCAAAATTTAATTTTACTAAATTGTTATCTGTTCAAAAGGTAGATTAAATCAGAAAAAAAAGATTTATTTCATAAAATCTATAATTAAAAAAACAAAATTTTAGTTCCAATTTAAATGCCAAAACTTAATTATTTAAAGAAAAAGAATTGCAAAATCCAAAAAAGGCAATAAATCTTGGTTTTACATAATCTTTGCCTATGAGTTCCATCATTTCAAAAACGCCGGGACCTTTCATTGTTCCGGATAGAGCCAAGCGCATCAGTGGCAATACATCGCCGAATTTAAGTCCTGTTTCATTGATAAAAAGCTCAACTGTCTGTTGTAGGTTTACAGCATTATATTCGTTTACAGACTCAGTTTTCTCGATAAGGCGGACAAAGAGTTCATTTCTTGCCGCATCCCAGTTTTTAAGTACTTTTTTCTCAAAATCCTTACCCTCATTATCCATCATCAGCTTATAATCGGGAGCTTTAAAAAAGTAATACCCTTTAACTGGAAACTCGTTTACAAACTCAACCCGCTCTTTCATAAGGGCAGCAACACCTTCCAGATACTTCAATCCGGTTGTTTCTTCAAAATTGGCAGTATCTACATAGGGTTTCATCTTTATTGCCAATTCTGAATTTGGCATAGACATAATATACTGCTGATTAAACCAACGTGCTTTATCAAAATCGAAACGGGCACCGCTTTTTGAAACTCTGCTCAAATCAAATGACGCTACCAACTGGTCAAGTGAAAAAATCTCCTGTTCATCACTCGGGTGCCAACCCAAAAGTGCCAAAAAGTTAAGTACTGCATCAGGCTCAAAGCCCCATTCACGGAAACCAAGTGCCTTATCTTCAATGTTGTTGGGATTGACAAAGTTGAGCGGAAAAACCGGAATGCCGAATTTAGCTCCATCGCGTTTGCTCAGTTTTCCTTTTCCATCGGGACGCAGGATAAGCGGCAAATGGGCAAAAACAGGCATAGATTCTTCCCAACCCAAAAAGCGATAAAGATAGATATGCAATGGCGTACTGGGCAGCCACTCTTCGCCACGGATCACATGTGTGATTTTCATATGATAATCATCAACCACATTGGCTAGGTGATAAGTGGGCATACCATCGCCCTTCAGCATTACCTTATCATCAAGGTCATGTGTGGAATAAGTTACATCCTCACGAATGAGGTCAGTAAAATGTATTTGCTCATCAACAGGAAGTTTTATACGGATAACATAACTGCCTTCAGCAAGGTGCTTATTTACAACAGATTCTGTCTGAGTGAGTGAATTATTCAGCAAAAGACGGGTAGAAGTATCATACTTAAAGGTTTTCCCTTCTGCCTCATACTGTTTGCGCAGCGTATCCAGTTCCTCGGCAGTATCGAAAGAATAGTACGCATAGCCTTTTTTGACAAGCTGTTCTGCAAACTCGCGGTACATTGGCTTTCTGTCGGACTGACGGTAAGGGCCATAAGGTCCGCCTTCAAAAATACCCTCTTCGGGGCTTATGCCCAACCAATTCAGGGCTTCCATGATATATTCTTCTGCTCCGGGCACAAAACGGGTCTGGTCAGTGTCCTCGATTCGAAGGATAAAGGTTCCGCCTGTCTTTTTTGCCAAGAGATAGTTGTAAAGGGCAGTACGGACTCCTCCGATATGGAGTGCTCCCGTTGGGCTTGGCGCAAAACGTACGCGGACCGGTTTTTGCATACAGGTAGATTAGTTTTAGTTTAAAATTGCGCTGCAAAGTTAAGATTGAATTTTGGAAAAAAAATAAAATTTGTAACTATTATTGTCCTATAAATGTGTTGGCGCTGCATTATTGATTCAAACAACCGCTATAACTAATTGCCACATTATCATATCAACTAAATCACAGAAAAAAATGTGGTATCCTGTTAAAACAGCAGCCATTTTTAAATGGTTATTTCCAAAATTGCTCTGGCAAATTCCGTCTAAAAATAAGCCTGTTTTATATCTGACTTTTGACGATGGGCCTATTCCGGAAGTCACGCCCTGGGTTTTGGAACAGTTAGCCAAATTCAATGCCAAAGCTACTTTTTTTTGTATTGGAAGGAATGTTGTTCAGTTTCCTGAAATTTATCAACAAGTTATAAATGAAGGACATAGTATTGGAAACCACACCTTCAATCACCTCGATGGGTGGAAAACAAAAACAGCGGATTATCTTAAAAATACTGCCGAATGTGCAGAACATGTAAATTCCAAACTTTTTCGTCCACCTTATGGACGACTTAATTTTATACAAATGAGGCAATTGCAAAAACAAAATTACCAAATTGTGATGTGGGATGTCATCGCCGCCGACTTCGACCCAGAGCTTTCTCCCAAAAAATGCTTGGCGAATATCTTGCGTTTTTCAAAAAATGGAACTATACTTGTACTTCATGACAGTAAAAAAGCCCAATCAAAGTTGGAATATGTCCTTCCCCAAATTTTGGAACACTATTCAGCATTGGGTTATGAATTTAAAAGTATCGAATATAAAAACCCCTATTTATGAAAAACAACCTGACCATCTTTTCTGTATTGGCAGTTTTTGCAGTCTGCGCTATTTATTTTTATGCAAGCAGCAACATCACAGTGAATGATGCTGCCCGACATATTTCTGAAATCAACCTGGATTATTATACCCGCAGAGGCATGGTTCAGAAAAAACAGTTCAGCCCCGAAAAAGCCGATACCATACAAAAGTTGGACTTAGGCCCAAGTATACAGAAAGCTGATGCGATTTTTGAAAAAGACGAAAAAATGGCTGCAGCAAACTACGAACAACTGCTCAAATCTGATCCGGGAAATGTGAGCATTCACCTCCGATTAGGTATGCTCTATCTCAAATTAAATCAGCTTGATGCATCCAAAGAGCATCTCTATTTTGTCCATGAAAATAAAGATTCCGGACTTCAGCCCGATTCAGCATGGTTTTTGGCATTACTGAACATAAAAGAACAAAATCCTGAAAAAGCCAAAATGCTTTTAGAGGAATGTGTGGTCAAAAAATGCAGCTATAAAATTGAAGCTGAAGCCTTATTGCAAACAATCTAGTTCCTCTAAGCTTTCTCTTTTAAGTGTTACTATATTGCATATACTACAATGACCTTTGTTAAAGTCTATTGTGAAATTTCATTGCTTGATAAACTTTTATTTTGCTAATATTCAAAGCTCCAACTCTGCTATAAATTTTTAACAACTAAGGTCCAAATTGAATAAAACACAATTGGGTCACCTGTTCGATTACACTGAAAGAATTTTTTATCTCCTAGATTTAAGGTCTCTACTTTTATGCTGCTACGTCCGACAATTAGTTAAGCTGCTCCGAAAATTTTTTATTAGTCAAATAAAAAAATTTCAAACCAATTGGAATCTTCTTTTAGTTTACTTTTTTACTTTTCAATTATTTACTTCAACAAGTAGAATCCTATTGGGCTATAAGAGACCTTAAAATTATAAAATCTAAAATCTTCAATAATACTTATTAAGTTGTTGATACTGCCGGATTTGAAATGCTTAATTTAGGTTTTTATCAAAAAACAGAAAAAAAACCTTAATAAAATTGCTTTCTTGGGCAGCTTATCGCTTTAGAGCATTGCGAATTATCCGCTATGCTCTTTATATTTATTATCTTTCGGCATGAAAACGTCATTCGGACAACAATTTTATTTATGGTTATTTTTGGCAATTACGCTTTTGCCGATAGCCAAGCTTATGTCTCAATCCGACAGTCTGAAATACTACATTATTTGCAGCGATTGTGCCAACAGCCCTTTCGCAAAGCAACTGCTGAAAAACGAAACCGATACTATTCCTTCCTCCATTCTAAACAGCCGGCTAAAAGCACTGCGCAGCAGACTTTATGACAATGGTTTCCTGTTGCCTAAACTTTACCAAAGCGGTGACTGTGTGTCCAATCTCTGCAAGCTTGAGCTGAAAATTGGTAAGAGGTTTGAATGGACTATGCTCCAAAACGGAAATATTCCTCCCGAACTTTTAAAAACATTGGATTATGGTGCTATTCTACTTTCCGATAAACCTTTCAACTTAAAGGATCTTTCAAAATTACAGGGCAAAGTCCTCAGCAATTGCGAAAATAACGGTTATCCATTTGCCGAACTTTGGATCGACAGCATTTCAGCTGATACAATGGGTGCACTCCGTGCCAAAATATTCCTTGACTACGGACCTAAAATCCTCATTGACAGCCTTCAGGTGATCGGAAAAAGTACTGACGGAAAAGAACTCAAAGTGCGTATTTCCAAAAAATTTCTGAACAATTATTTAGGCCTAAAAAAAGGAGCCATTTACGATGAAAGTCAAATTCTTAAAATCAGCAAAAGAATAAAAGAGCTGCCTTTTCTGAGCAGTTACAAGGATCCGCAGATACTTTTTAAAGCAGACAAAGCATACCCCATCCTGTTTTTGGAAACCAAAAGAGCCAGCCGTTTTGATGTCATTTTCGGATTATTGCCGAATACAAATCCCGCAACCCAAAGGCAACAGTTCAATTTCACCGGTAATGTGAATATTGATCTGCTTAATGCATTGGGCCGTGGTGAAAAACTGTTGGCACAGTGGCAACAGTTTCAACAGGGCCGATCCGAATTGCGGCTCGGGGTTTCCTTTCCTTATCTTTTTGGCAGCCCTTTGGGAATTGATTCTAAATTTGAGCTTTACCGCAGAGATTCCACTTATGTAGATGTAATTACCGATATTGGTCTCTCCTATCTCTTTGACGGTAACAATTATTTGAAAATATATTGGAAAAATGCGGCTACCAATGTGCAAAGCTTCAATACAGAAAGTATTATTTCCAACAGAAAAATTCCCTCCATTCTCGACCTTCGCAACAATTCCTTCGGTATTGAATACTATTTCCAAAGGCTAAATTATCGTTGGAATCCGCTCAAGGGATTTGAGTTAAGGACTGGAGGCGCTGTCGGATTCAAATACATAAAACCTAATAATTCAATCCTTTCCCTGCGTGACCCCCTGGATCCGGGTTTCGATTTCGCTACCTTGTATGATAGTGTGTCTACGCGCAGTTTCCAGTATTCTGCACAGTTTTCTTATGCACATTTTTTTAGAATTTGGAAACAGCTCACCCTTATGGGCCGTTACCGGACAGCAGCAGTTTTTAACAACAAAAAACTGCTCTATACCAATGAATTGCTCAGAATTGGCGGACAACAGATCATGAGGGGCTTTGACGAGCAGAGTATTTTCAGTTCCTGGTATCAGGTAGCAACAACGGAGCTACGCTATTTATTGGGAACAAATTCCTATACCTATCTTTTTGGAGACCTTAGTTACAGTCAGAATATAAGTACAAACCCAAAAACCCAGAGTTGGCGCTATGGTTTTGGACTGGGTCTTGCATTGGACACCAAAGTTGGTGTTTTTGGTCTCAGCTATGCTCTGGGGTCTGAATTTGGCAATCCGCTGCTGATAAGAAATGGAAAAATCCACTTCGGTTATGTCAATATGTTTTAGAATTAGATTTCTGCTGAAGTATTTTGGTTTTATATTAAGAAACTTTCATATCTTTCAATTTATTTAGCATAAGTCTCGCCAAAACAATTACTTTTTTGATTTAGAAAATCGGCATGATAGATATAAACATTGTAAGGAAAAAATTCCCCATGCTGGCCGAGTTGGCTCTACAGGAAGCAATAGCCCAAGTGGGGGAAGAACACGAATTCGAGCCAGGTGAAGTCATCATGGATTATGGCGATTATATCCGTTTTGTGCCATTGGTCATCGACGGCAGCATAAAAGTATTGAGACAGTCGGCCGAAAGCGGCAATGAGCTTTTTTTATATTATCTCAACGCCGGTGAAACCTGCGCAATGGCCTTTACCTGCTGTATGATGCACAAAAAAAGTGAAATCAGAACAATCGCTGAGGACAAAACTACAATTATCTCTATTCCGCTAAAAAGCATGGAAGACTGGATGAGCCGCTACCCAAGTTGGAAAAATTTCATTATGATTTCCTACAACAACCGTTTTCAGGAGCTTTTCAACGCCTTGGACAATATTGCCTTTCTCCGCATGGACGAACGCCTGCTTAAATACCTGGCCAACAAGTCAAGAACGTTGAGCAGCAAAGAATTGGGCATCACGCATCAGGAAATTGCCCGGGAACTGAACGCTTCCAGAGAAGCAGTTTCCCGCCTTTTGAAAAAATTGGAAAGAGCCAATCTCCTATCACTTGGGCGCAATAAAATTACATTGCTCAAGAGTCCGGAACAGTTGGAGGATTTTGCTTTGGATTAATGTTAAAAAAATTAACTCACCCCAAACCCCTCTCTTTGCGACGAGCAAAGCTCATCTGAAAAGAGGGGCTTTTCATACTCCTGCGGAGTTTCGGCAAAGCTGAAAAAAAGCCCCTTCTTTTTGAAGAGTCTCGTCACTAGTGACGAGAGGGGATGAGTTAGACGGAAGTGGCTTCACTAACTGAGATATAAAAATGAAGAAGTGAAGGAAATAGAAATTTTATTGCAAAAAATTTTAGAAGAGCTGAACTTGGCGCATTAACTCACCCCAAACCCCTCTCTTTGCGACGAGCAAGCTCATCTGAAAAGAGGGGCTTTTCATACTCCTGCGGAGTTTCGGTAAAGCCGAAAAAAAGCCCCTTCTTTTTGAAGAGTCTCGTCAATTTTGACAAGAGGGGATAATTCAGAATTTGTTATTTTAACTTGATTTTTTATCATGTGACAAATATCACAATATAACCTAAGTAAATGGGCTAATCTTGCATCAAAACCAAAATAAATTTTGTCGGATTATGAATCTAAAAAAAATATTCCCGATTGCAGAATGGCTCCCGCTTTATAAAAATGAAGATTTTAAAGGTGATCTTTCTGCCGGCTTAACAGTGGGCGTGATGCTCATACCGCAGGGTATGGCCTATGCCATGTTGGCAGGACTTCCGCCTATTTTTGGGCTTTATGCATCCTCAATTCCGCTGATTATTTATGCCCTTTTGGGCAGTTCCCGTCAGCTATCGGTAGGGCCAGTTGCGATGGCATCGCTGCTTGTTGCATCTGCCTTGGCACCTATGGTTTCTGCAGAATCAGATCCGGAGACCTATATTAAATTGGCTGTATTATTGGCCATGATGGTCGGTATTTTTCGCCTATTGTTGGGTGTTTTCCGCCTTGGTTTTGTAGTTAATTTTCTCTCGAGACCTGTTATCAGCGGTTATACATCTGCTGCTGCGCTCATTATCGGACTATCGCAGCTCAAGCATTTGTTAGGGATTAAAATTCCTAACAGCAATTATGTTCATGAAGTGCTTTACAATGCTGCCATTAAAATACAGTCAACCCATATCATAACTGTCCTGATCGGACTTGGCGGAATTATTTTGATGCAGAGTCTCAAAATAATCAGTAAAAAAATCAAATTCAATATTCCGGGTCCATTGGCTTTGGTTTTAGTAGCTACCCTGCTGGTTTGGGGCCTTGGACTACAGGAGATCGGCGTAGCTATTGTCGGCACTGTGCCGCAGGGTTTGCCCATTTTTGGACTACCCGATTTCAATCTCAATACGATGCAGGCACTGATTCCTGCAGCAGCAACGATAGGTCTCGTCGGTTTTATGGAGTCTATTGCCGTAGCAAAGGCGATTCAATCCAAACACAAAACCTATAAAATTTCTGCCAATCAGGAACTGATTGCTTTGGGCGCAGCCAATATCGGCGGTTCTCTTTTTCAGGCCTTCCCGGTGAACGGAGGTTTTTCCCGTACAGCCGTAAACGATCAGTCCGGAGCAAAAACGCCCATGGCAGGAGTTTTCAGCGCTATTCTTGTTATTCTGACCCTTCTTTTTTTGACCCCGCTTTTTTATTATCTTCCGCAGGCCGTTTTGGCCTCCATCGTTATGGTTGCTGTTTTTAACCTGATTGATATAAAAGAGGTGAAACATTTGTGGAAGACCAACCGCAAAGATTTAATGATGCTGATTGCGGCCTTCAGTGCCACCCTGTTCATTGGCGTGGTGGAAGGCATTATTATTGGCGTAGTGCTGTCTTTGGTACTGCTCATTTTCAAAAGCACACAGCCGCATGTGGCCATCCTTGGCCGTGTTCCCGGAACTGCCTATTACAGAAATCTCAAGCGTTTCAAAGAATTGGAAAACCTGCCGGAACTGCTGATTATCCGCTTTGATGCGGAACTCTATTTTGCCAATACAGATTTTTTTATAGAAACAATGCAGCAGGCAGTACTTTCTAAATCTCCCGGACTGAAAGCCATTGTTTTCGATGCTGAAAGCATTACCGGCATTGATTCCACTGCCATGAATGCCATCGATGACCTTCAGAATGATTTCAATAAACAGGGCATAATCTGGTATTGGTGCGAGGTGAAAGGCCCTGTAAGGGACAGCCTTGAAAAGGCCGGTCTGACTGAAAAAATCGGTAGGGATAATTTCTTTATCGGCATTCAGGATGCGGTGGATGCCTTTGAGGGCCATTCTAATGCCGAACGAAAAACTTATGCTCTGCAGCATAATAAGTAGATAAAAACATTGCCTTCAGGCTATTTGGAGACCTGCACTTATACAGCTTTGGTATATTGTGCAGGTTTTTGATTTTTAACTTGTATGTCTTTATTTTTTAAAATTGACCATGAATTTCAAACAATGTTTGAAGCTGTTTTTACTGCAGACATATGAAATATATACGCATGTTTAGGTTAAAATGCTCAGTAAAAATAGCATCCTAAGGTGTCAACAGGTATCCTAAAGGTTTACTTTCATCGAACTTTGCGGCGGCAAAGTTTGTCGAAAACAATGACAACAGGAGAACAGCTATCGATTTAATCATTTTAACTGTTTGCACCGCCTTTTCTAATTTGCATTTACAACTGCAATCGTAGCATTATTCACAACTCTTTCGCAATAGAATTTCAAATAATCATTGAATCAAGCAATGTAAACATTAGAATTATTGGTAAGATTTGGGCAATCTTACCGTAAATGTTGAACCTATATTAGGCTCAGATTCAACAGTGATAGTTCCTCCAAGTTTTTCAAGAATTTCTTTAACAATGAAAAGACCTAGCCCAGACCCATTACGTCTCGACGAAACTCGGTAAAACATTTCAAAAATTCTCTGATGTTGGTCTTTGGGAATACCAATTCCATTGTCAGATACTATCAATTCGATATATTCGGGAGTTTGCCTCGTTTCAAATTTCACAAAGGAAGGTTCGGAACTAGTCTTACTGTACTTAACTGCATTCGATACCAGGTTTTTAACAACAGTTATAATTCTTTTTTTGTCGGCATAGATTTCTTCAGCGCCAATAATATTGATTTGAAAATCGACACTATTGTCGTTGTAAAATTTCAAATCGGAGTTTATCAATTCAACAAGTTCACGAATGTTTAATTTTTCGAACTGAACATCGGTGCGTGAATTTTTGGAATATTCCAATATGTCATAAATTGTCTGATCCAATCTGTCAATGCTAACATTTGCCATTTTGAGGTAATTTTTGACATTTTCACTAATATCCTCTGTTTCGGAAATAAGTGTTATTAGTCCTTTTACAGACATTAAAGGACTGCGCAAATCATGAGAAATACTGTATATCAAAAAGTCGAGCTCGGCATTGATTTTATTTTTTTGTTCTTCGAGTCTCGAGTTCGAGAGTTCGAGCGCCCGAGTGATTTTGAGTTCGTGTATCAAAATCTTACGGCGATTATTTATCATCAACAAACTAATTAATGCTGAAGAATATAATGGCACCAAACATTTTACTATATAAACATCAACCGGAATTGTACTAATAGTATTATAGAATATCAGATTGGTAACCAAAGAAAAAACAACAAAAATCAGCGAGTATTCTAATTCCCAATTGGCCAAAGCCCCTGCACAAACAAATAAAATTGAGTAACAGAAAACATAAATAAGCAAAATGTTTTCGTCGTATGAATTAAGAATATAAGATATGAGTACAGAAAGTAGGGCTGATGTAATCAAAAAACACTGAGAACCGTTTAATCCAACTTTTTTTCTGAAAAGAATTAAGATTAAAGGTATAAAGAGCACTAATAATCGACCTATAAATAAACAAGATATATTTTGCTCAATAAGCATAAAATCGAAAATAAACCAAAAAGCTTGCGCAATTGCACCGGCAATAGTTACATTAACCTGATTTTGATCGGTTCTTGCAACTAATTCCTTTTTTATTTCGTCCTGCTTTACTTCTTGCAGCGTAATATCAATCATATATAGGTTTTGGTTTTTGCTAAAATTGACCTTTATAATTTTGCCAATTGGTTCATAGCAATACGAAGGCAAAATTACAGTTTTTTTTTATTTCTGGGCTATATTTTTTGCTTAATAGTAAAAATATAAGCTAAAAGACAAGTATTTTAAATGAAGATTTTGAAATGAAAATCAAAGTCAAAGAATAATAATTTAATTTAAGTGACTTTATTGGGGAAGCTGAAATTACATCCTTAGTTGGATTGCTGGTTTTGGTTAACCCCAAAGTTGCTTTGACATCAAACCAAAATAAAATAAAACAAACCTACCAAAATAATATGTGTAAAATTGGTTCA
>CAINVS010000468.1 GCA_903854205.1 uncultured Bacteroidota bacterium
CTAAAAGTTCAAGAAGTTCTGAATAGTGTTTCATATAAAAGTGATAAGGTCAAACAAAGCCTATAAAATGCTTGTGGCGAATAAAAATAACAGTTTAAAACTATAAGACAAAAAAACGCAGCATCTTTCGACACTGCGTTTCTCTATATTAAGATTGGTAGAAATTTCCTCCCCCCAATTATTTAGCTTTTCTAAAGCATTTCAACAATAATAGCAGATGCACCGCCGCCGCCATTACAGATTGAAGCCATACCGCGTTTGCCGTCCTTGTGTTTGAGGACAGAAAGCAGCGTGATAACTACACGGCAGCCTGACATTCCGAGTGGATGACCCATTGCTACCGCACCACCAAATGCATTGATTTTATCGTGTGAAATTCCTAGTTCTTTCATGTTGGCTAAGGCAACAACAGAAAAAGCTTCGTTGATTTCAAAAAAGTCGATTTCAGAAAGGCTCAAACCTGCTTTGTCCAATGCTTTTTTCATAGCCATAGCCGGAGTAGTGGTGAACCAAACCGGTTCCTGAGAAGCATCTGCAAAACTTACAATTTTAGCAATCGGTTTTAGGCCCAATGCTTCGCATTTTTCTTTGCTCATCAGAATCATTGCAGC
Organism: uncultured Bacteroidota bacterium; assembly: GCA_903854205.1. Taxonomy (GTDB): domain Bacteria; phylum Bacteroidota; class Bacteroidia; order Chitinophagales; family Saprospiraceae; genus Saprospira. Next base: position 612 of record CAINVS010000468.1, read on the forward strand.
AGCGCCGTCGTTGATTTTAGAAGCATTGATAGCAGTTACAGTTCCGTCTTTTTTGAATACGGCACGACCTTTCTGAACACTGGCCAAATCGGTAATGCGAGTGTTATCAACCTCTTCATCGCGGCTTACGGTTACAGTGCCTTTAGGACCTGCAATTTCTATAGACGTCAATTCATCGTTGAAATAACCCTTTGCATAAGCATCGCGGGCACGTTCGTAAGAACTGAGTGCATAAGCATCCTGTTCGTCTTTGCTGATGTTTTTACCTTCTGCGCAAACTTCTCCGCAAACACCCATCATGTCTCCGCTGTATGGATCCTGAAGCCCATCACGAACAATTGCGTCTAAGATCTGACCATTACCGTATTTGATACCTGTACGTCCTGTCGGAAGATAATGAGGCGCATTGCTCATGCTCTCCATACCGCCGGCAAGTACGATGTCATTGTCACCCAACATGATAGACTGAGCGCCCAACATACTCGCTTTCATGCCTGATGCACATACTTTATTTACTGTAGTACAAGGAGTCGCTGTAGAAAGTCCTGCGGCAAGAATCGCCTGTTTTGTAGGTGCCTGACCGACATTGGCCTGCAGTACATTGCCCATATAGGCTTCAGTAACCAAATCAGCACTGATGCCTGCTCGCTCAACAGCCGCTTTGATCGCTGCTTTACCTAAATCGACAGCACTTAAACCGCTGAGTACGCCACCCAAATTTCCGATCGGAGTGCGGGCAACCGATACAATATATACTTCTTTCATTTTCAAAGTTTTACAGTTGTTTTGAAAAAAATTATTTGCTTTTTAGCCTCAAAGATAGTGATTTTTTGCAATTTTGATATTTATAGTATCAAGTATCAGGTATCAAGAATCAAGATTTTTAAACCCTAACTCTTTTTTAGAATCGGGATATCTTATCAAATTCAGGCTAAAGCTAGCGGCCTAAGGTACTAAATTCTTTCCTTTGCAGTTCTTTGCTTTTTTACTTGACAAGACTTAATATCTTAAAGAAAACCTTTATACAACAGATTTGGTACTTTGTTCACTTTGCGTAAATCTTACTTTCTTTGCGGTTAAATTTCGGATCAGGTTAAACGCAGGCTGAAGCCCGCGACTCCAAAGGTGCTACCAAAGACTAAAGTCTTTCCTTTGCAGTTCTTTGCTTTTTTACTTGACAATGCTTAAAACCTTAAAGAAAACCTTTAAATTTACCAATTCTGGTACTTTGCGAACTTTGCGTTGAACTTTTTTTCTTTGCGGTTCAATTTTTTATTTTCAATTTTCAATTGCACAAGTATGAACGCAATGATATTCGCCGCCGGACTCGGCAGCCGCCTGCGCCCCATTACAGATCAACTTCCTAAAGCATTGGTTGTTGTGGCCGGGCAAACCCTTTTGGAACGGGCCATTCATCTTTTAGCCATGCAGGGTGTCAGCCGAATTGTTATCAATGTACACCATCATGCCGAACAGATTGTAAGTTTTGTTCAAAATCAGGGTTATTTTGGACTTGACATTCAATTTTCGGATGAGCGGGAGGAATTGCTCGAAACAGGTGGGGGATTGCTGAAAGCTGCTCCATTGTTGAATAACGGAAAGCCATTTATTGTATTAAACAGCGATATTATCTGTAATATAGATTTTGCCAAAATGATGAAGTCGCATATTGACAAAAAAGCTTTTGCAACATTGGCCGTACGGGAAAGACCCGAGAGCAGCCGACAGCTTTTATTTGATGAACAGGGACTCCTGGGCGGTTGGGAAAACAGAAAGACGGCAGAATGCATTCTTTTTAAGGAAGAATCTTTGTTAAAACCATTGGCATTCAGCGGTATACATATTCTCAATCCCGAATGGTTTGAATTGTGCAGTCAGAGGGGAAAATTTTCCATCATAGACAGTTATCTGGAACTCGGCAGGAAATGGCCTATTGTTGCACACCGACACGATGAGGACTATTGGTTCGATGTCGGTTCTATTGAGAAATTGGCGGAAGCTGAGACTTTTTTGAAGGGGAAATAGGCTATAGTATAAAATAACTTATGAAACAGGTTGAATAATTAATATGGGTGATTAGATCCTGCTGATACAAAATCAACAACTTCAATACTGTCTTGGGAAATTCTATAGGTAAGAATAAAATCATTACAAATAACTACCCTGTGTACATTAAATTCTTCAATGTGAGGATAAAGTTTAGGGAATTTGCTAATAGTTGCAAGGCATTCCATCGTTAATGTATCTAATTTTTCGGCAAATTTTAAAAACCCATTTTCGAGTAAGTTATGTAAAATTTCCAAATAAGCAAGATCTGCGGAAAAAGACCAAC
>CAINVS010000469.1 GCA_903854205.1 uncultured Bacteroidota bacterium
AATGGTAAAAGAAGGTATGAATGAAGAAATGCGCAGAGTTTTTGACGAATGTGAGATTTTGCTCGACTGTCTTCCGGGTTCTCAGGCTCCACGGATGGCTGCATTTGCAAAGGAATTTGGCATGCACTATGCCAACCTTACAGAGTATGTAAATGAGACCAATCAGGTGATTGAAATCGCTAAAGGTGCTTCAACCGGATTTGTGCTGCAAACCGGCCTTGCTCCCGGCTTTGTAAATATTGTTGCTAATGCTCTTTATCAGGAATTTAAAGAGATTTTTGAAGTAGAACAGGTGGAATACATCGGTATGAAAGTGGGTGCACTTACTCAAAATGCCTCTGCTCCGCATTTCTACGGATTTACCTGGAGCCCTATCGGTGTTGCTACTGAATATGTACAGGATGCCGTTGCTATCCGCGACTTCAAAAAAACTACAGTTCCTGCACTTTCAGCCTTGGAACGCATCATCATCGACGGAGAAACTTTTGAAGTGGATCTTACGTCGGGTGGTGCTGCCGATCTTCCGGATGCTTTTGCCGGAATCGCCAAAAATCTCGATTATAAAACGATCCGTTATCAGGGACATTATGCATGGGTGAATGGCATTCTGTCTAAAAATTCCGATAAACCCGCAGAAGAGCGTATCAATATTCTTCAAAAAGAAATGATGGATAATGTGCCGCATCTCGAAGAAGATCTTGTTGTCATTCATGTAAATGTGATCGGCAAAGATGCAAGAGGCACTTTGCGTGCTATGGAAAAAACATATTTTATTGATAATACAGAAATCGGAAATCAGACGCTCCGTGCCATTCAGACAACTACGGCTGCGCCTATGTGCGAGTGTGCGCGTATGCTGCTCGAAGGCGGTTACAGCGGCCCTGTTTTCCAGTCTCAGCTTGATCCATTTGCTTTCATGGAAGGCGGCTATGTAAAAGCGATCTACGGAGAATATTAGATTGATGTGATATTATAATAATCTCATCTATTGCCGAACTATTCGGTTTTTATATGATTTCTGACAATCTGATTTCTAATGGTCTATATTTTATTTAACCGCTTTTAGTAAAAAAGTTGTCTCTTAGATTCAATCTGATATTTTTTAATTCAAGTATTATTTTGAAAGAAGCTAATACAAATGACTTTTCAAATCAGATATCTTCATTAATTCATTCTCTTTTTATCTCCTTTACAAATAGCATAAGAAATAATAATTTAGGCAGCGGTAATTAACTGCTGCCTATTCTTTTTATGAAGAGTAAAGACCTTAATCTTTACAACTTTAGAACATAATCTCGAAGAAAATTTACATACTCGGCTAAATACCCTAAACTAAGTTTATCCTGCTATTCTTATCCTTTCTCGTAATAATTGCAAAATCCAAACTGCTCAGGCAATCAAGATCTAATGTTTCAAATTCTTCATTTTCCACAATTCTTTCGTAGAGATCTGACAGATCTTCCGGTAATTCGGGGATAAAAATAATTGTACTTCCAAGCATAATTTGTTTTTTTTAGTTTTTACAATATAATTGCACAGTTGTATTATTTTGAGCTTATTCTATGACTCAAACTTCTCCAATACTGCATAAAACTCATGCTGAAGGAAGGGTGTACGCTGCATACTGCTTATTTTAAAATCAATATACCCTAATTGATGAAGCTGGTTGATAATTTCTATAAAGGAATTTGGTGTGAAATACCAGGCATGTACATCTATATATTCATTTTTATTGTATTCTTTTATCGCATTGGCAATTCTTTCAGAATTATTTTCAATATTTCCGTGAATGCCGAACCAATGTTTTTTTGCATTATTGTGGGTAGTTAATCCTAAATGCTCAATAACATTTTTCAGGCTGTGCCGTGTCCGTTTTTCCTGATTTGCATTGATAACATCAGCAATCGATGATTTATTGATAAAATAATCGAAACAAAACCTCTTATCTGGACAAACAACATAGTATTTACCTTTTTCTTTGAGGAGTTTGCTGGTTTTCTGTAAATGATCAATCAGATCTAATTGATGCTCAATTGCATGACAGCTGATGATCACATCAAACTGCTCATTGACGACAGATAAATCGCCTATGGGTGAAACAAAATCAATAAATGGGATATTTGCGGTATTGACATTTTTGTCAATTGAAACAGCCCTTTCCATCAGTGCTTTTTGGTCAATTATATCAAAATATTTCACATTGCTTCCTTTACAGACAGGTCTGTAAAAAGGCCCAATTTCAAGAATCGTTTTATCTTTTGGTATAGAATCAATAAAATGATTTCTTCTGAAAGTGATTCTTTTTAGGGGTTTAAAATTCATTTTTATTTATATTTTTAAGTTTACTGCTTTTTCAAAAAACAATAAATAATTTTATATTTTAAAAAACCTTATGAGTAAATCCGGGTTTGTAACATTACAAAACTAACACAAAATAATTGATAAGTCAAGATCTTTTATAATGATTTAACTTTTTATGACAGCAAGATATCAACTCCACAAGTGAGACTTTATGACTTAAGTAAATGACTTAAGTGTAAGTCAGGTTATATGTCTCCGTTATGCCATAATAGCATTTTACTATTGTATAAGTTAAAACAATTCCTTAGATTTGCCGTCCCACTAAAATCAAAATAATCTATTATGCAGTCAATATACAAAGCGTTGAATACCGAAAATAAATTTGCTGTTATAGGTGCAGGACCTGCGGGACTTTCAGGGGCAAGAGCACTGAAGGAATGCGGTATCGATTTTGATGGTTTTGAAATGGGGGTCGATGTTGGCGGACTTTGGAACATCAACAATCCACAAAGTACAGTCTATGAATCGGCACATTTGATTTCTTCAAAAACGACTACTGAATTTAAGGACTTCCCCATGCCCGAGGGCACACCCGACTATCCGGGGCAGGCACAAATGCGCGAGTATTTCATCGCCTTTGCCAAGCAATATGGATTATATGCGCATTATTTTTTCAATACCGGTGTAAATAAGATTGAACCTCAGGGCGACAAATGGGCTGTCACGCTGAGCGACGGCAATGTTTACCTTTACAAAGGTGTGGTGATTGCAAACGGCACACTTTCAGAACCCAATATTCCTGAATTTAAAGGGCATTTCGACGGAGAAATCATGCATTCTGCTGCCTATAAAAATGCAGAAATCTTTGCCGGCAAAAGAGTTTTGGTTATCGGCGCCGGAAACAGCGGCTGCGATATCGTTGTAGATGCGGTGCACCGCGCAAAAAAAGTAGATATCAGTGTTCGCCGCGGTTATTATTTTGTGCCAAAATATATTTTCGGAAAACCATCTGATACAGTAGGCGGAGCCATCAAACTGCCTCGTCTGCTTAAACAGATGGTTGACAATAAATTGCTGAAATGGTTCACCGGCGACCCCGTTAAATTCGGGTTCCCAAAACCGGATTATAAAATTTATGAATCACATCCTGTCATCAATACACTTATCCTGCACCATATCGGACAGGGAGATGTGAAGGTTCAGAGCGACATTGACCGGTTTGAAGGTAAAAAAGTTTGGTTCAAGGACGGCTCCTTCGAGGAATATGACCTTATCATGCTTTCCACAGGTTACAAACTGCACTATCCTTTTATTGATAAAAAATATTTGAACTGGCAGCACTTGTCGCCGGAACTCTATCTGAATATTTTCCATCCGGAATATGACAATCTCTTTGTTCTGGGCATGATTGAGGCTGTCGGAATTGGCTGGGAAGGCCGATATGAACAGGCAAAACTGATGGCTACTTACATAAAATCACTTTCAGAAAGTAAGGCATATGCCCGACGTTTCAAAGAAAGAAAAAAAGGCAAAAATCCCGATATGTCGGGTGGTTACAATTATCTGAAACTTTCACGCATGTCCTATTATGTACACAAGGACACTTATAGAAATATAGTAAAAAAGGAAATCAGTCAACTGGAGAAATAATTGGCTCTAAAATGAATTACAAAGCCTTTTAATGTAAAAAAGTAATCAAAATTTGTTGCTGCACAGAAAACCCCTTTTCGACCGGATTGGGGTTTTTGTTTTTAGTCGGCTGATTTTTCCTTATTACAATTTACTCAGCATAACAGTGCGAACCTGTTTCCCTGAACTGCTCATTTTTACAATATAAATACCTGCAGGATATTTGGATCCGTCCCAGATAAGCTGCTGAGTTCCTGACTTAAGATTTGCAGACCAAAGTTCCTGACCCAAAAGATCGAAGATTTGAAGCTGTCCCTCCTGACTTTCCGGCAGATTAGATTGTATTTGCAAAGTATTGGAAAAAGGATTTGGAGCAATTTGCAAAAACGCATCTTCCAAAACATTAACATTGGAAACCAAAAAACAGGAGCCATCATCCAAATGCGCAGCCGGATTGTAATTGAAAGCAGCACTATCAGTACAACCGTAGACCATGCATCCAGAGATAAGATTGTACACATCCAATTTTCCGTAACCCCAGTGAATATTGGGCAGCAGCTGACTTTGGGCAAAAACACAGGTATCGATACGGGCAGAGGCTTCCAAAGCGGCTTTTATCTGAACTGCCGTTGCTTCTGGTCTGCACTGTAAATAAAGGGCTGCTGCTCCGGCCACCATAGGTGCAGACATAGAGGTTCCGCGATTGGAAACATGCCAGCCTTCTTTGTCGAGATAAGCAAAGCCGCTGCTGCGATGTGAAACAAGTGTTGACAATGGTGCAGCCGACATGACCTGTCCGCCGGGTGCAGTTATATCAGGCTTTTGACGTCCGTCGCGGGTTGGCCCCAAACTCGAAAAATGTGAAATGCCGGGAGGAAGCCAACCTGCAGTTGACATGGACACGGTATCACCGTTGTAATTCTCCAACCAGGCCATATTCTGATAGGAAGACACCGTAATTACCTTATCGGAACAGGTCCAAAATCCTACAATACTCTGTTCGTTATCAGGATTGATATAATGCGCTGCAGCTCCGTTCATTAATAGATTTGAGCTGCCCATCACTGTTGAATTGCTCCACATATCTAGCTTTCCGGGACCGCTCAAAGTCAGCTGCCAGTAATCAGTGGTATTAGTTCTGTTATAAATTTCAAAATAGATTTCATAAACACCGGCCCACTGCTCAATATAAATTTCCAGGATTACAGGAAAGCCGCCGCTGTAAAAAAGGGTATCTTTCAGCAGTGCAGGCAGTCCATTGCTTAAATCAAAATCTCTCAGCACATTGAAAGAAACAGTACTTCCCTTTAAATTATAGTTAACCCGATCAATCCACTCCAAAGAAAAATTCATCCGGTTAAAGTCGGCTGTATCTGAATATGCATAAGCGTAAATTGCATTAGATGTGGTGACAGGCTCTAGCCAAACTCTTGCAGTGTCATTTGAAGCAGTTAGTTCAGCCTGCCAATGAATATTATGTTGTCTTGCATTACCTGCTGCCTGTATGAGCGCTCTGCCCGGAATTGTCAGCATAGAGTCTATAAGAGCGGTGTATAAATCTCGGCCATCATGAGAACCGTAATAGGTACCGAGGCTGGAATTTATGGCACAGGGCTCTTGAAGTTCGCCTGCTTTTGAAAATATATAGTGAATACCGTCAACAAAAGAACTTAGAAATCCGCCGCTGCCTTCATTAATGGAAACCGCTATGATATCAGACTCGGGAGCAATGCCAGTATATTTATTGGCTGCACGGCTGTTACCTGCAGCAGTTCCCAAAACATGTGAGCCATGAACTCCCGGTGTATGTGTTATAAGACCTGAATTTATTTCAGAAGCATCCCAAGAAGAACCATAAGCATAGAAATCTTCAAAAAAATTGGGATTGATATGGTACTGATCCCATAAATATTTTATGCGTGTTGTACTGTCATTATTCAAAAAATCCGGATGTTTCCACTCAAAACCATCGTCAATAATTCCTAAAACAATTCCTTCTCCTCTGAAACCATGCGGCAAAATCCCAACTCCCTGATGAACAGGTCTTATGTTGTTATTGTTATCAGCTGTTGAATCCTCATAAAAGAGTTCATCGCTTATAACTTTTCTATACTCCATTCTTTTAACTGCAGGATTTTCATAAAATACTTTAATGGATTCCTGAGGAATTATTACAGAAGATATGTCTCCAACACTATATTTAAATAGGCCTTTGTGCTTTTCAGTCAGCGCTTCAATACTTTTGGGTTCTCCTTTTATTAAAACAGGAATGCTGTCGGCTGTTTTTTCTCCAATTTCCGAATTATGCCAATAACGGTAAAGATCGATGCTCATTTTGGAATTTGGCATCTGTGCCTGTACCGTTTGAACAGCAATTATGAAGACTAAAATTACGAATAAAAGACTTTTCATGGGCGCAGCGTTAAAAAGGAAAGAGAAGCTGTTGGCTAATTACCAAATTTAGACTATTTGGTTATAAATTTTATAAGAAATAGTTTATTTTTGAAGCAAATATTAAATCTGAATTTAGGTTCAATCTCCATTATCAGTACATTTTAACAATATTTCGGCTTTTTTCAATCAAAATCTATCTAACTCTTCATCAAATTTACATAAAAATTTCTAAAAATGATAGGTCAAATTTTATTTGCTATTATACTTTTAGCTGCCGGAGCATTCGGATATATTAAATTCGGCGCTTTGATAAGAAATATCAGACTGGGCAAAAAAGAAAAAATAAGCGGTGATGCTAAACAGCGGCTGAACAACATGCTCATAGTCGCTTTAGGGCAGAAAAAAATGTTCAAACGCCCTATAGCAGCTGTACTGCACTTATTTGTTTATGTTGCTTTTGTTATTACCCAGGTAGAGTTGATTGAGATTATACTCGACGGTTTACTGGGTCAGCACAGAATTTTCTGGCATATGTGGGAGGGCACGATACTTCAAGGTTTTTATACTTTCCTCATCAATTTTATTGAAATTCTGTCTGTTTTGGCTTTGCTGGCTACCTTCGCATTTCTGTACCGCAGAGATATGTTAAAATTGCCCCGTTTTACAAAATCGGAATTAAAAGGTTGGCCCAATATGGATGCCCACCTCATTCTTTTGGGTGAAATTCTTCTGGTCGGATTTATTTTTACAATGAATTCTTCCGATATGGCTGCACATCAGAATGAATATGGCTTTGCGATCAGCGGACTGCTTTCAGGAATTTGGTCAGGTGCTTCAGATGAGACCTTACACCTTGTGGAGCGCATCGGCTGGTGGGGACATATTATTGTTGTGTTTACCTTTATAGGCTACCTGCCATTTTCCAAACACCTGCACATTATTTTGGCTTTTCCCAATACCTATTTTGCCAGAATTAATAAAAAAGGAGAAATGGCCAATATGGAATCCATTCAAAAAGAGGTGGCTTCCATGTTCGATCCAAGTCTGGCAACCAATTCAACAGAGATTCCAAAATTTGGCGTAAGCGATGTTTTTGATCTGAGTTGGAATCAGATAATGTCTGCCTATACCTGTACCGAATGCGGCCGTTGTACTGCTGTTTGTCCCGCCAACCTGACAGGAAAACTGCTCTCTCCGCGTAAAATTATGATGGATGTGCGTGACCGCGCAGACGAAATCGGTAAAAACATCGATGCCAATAAAACTGAGTTTATCAAGTCAGATCAGAAAGATAAAGTCAGCAAACTGACAGCCGAAAACTATGAAGACAGCAGATCACTTTTTGACTATATCACAAATGAAGAATTGCATGCCTGTACTAATTGCAATGCCTGCGTGGAAGCCTGTCCTGTGTTGATCAATCCTTTGGACATTATCATTGAAATGCGCAGGAATCTCATTTTGGAGCAATCTGTTTCCCCAGAGTCATGGAATGCAATGTTCAATACAGTTGAAAACAACGGAGCACCTTGGGCATTCCCATCTGATGAAAGAACTAAGTGGATCAAAGATTTGAATTAAGAGTGATCGGGAAGTGAGTGAGAACTGTGTTAATCTTCAGTTATTTTCCGCTACAACATTATTGCAAACCATGCCCTTCGACTGACTCTTACTTGACTTTCCCAAAATGATTATGGCACTAATACCGTAATGAAAAGGCTGCAAAAACCAAAGTTTTTGCAGCCTTTTCATTGTTAAATTCTTAATTTGTAAGTTAGACGGAATCCGTCATTAGAAATTCT
>CAINVS010000470.1 GCA_903854205.1 uncultured Bacteroidota bacterium
AATAATCCTGCCCCTGATTACAGGTATTAAAATGCCCCATCAGGCACCAAGATTTAACCTGAATGATTTTATCACAGTAAAAATTGGCAACAGTGTATGGACTTGTAATTGTATCATTACTTGAAATAAATGTTGACCAAAGTTTATTAAGGTCTTCATTGTTTTTGTTAATTACTGCTACACGTGCTTCAAAATCAGCCAATTTGCTTGCTGTAGCAGTGCTGAGATCAACTTTAACAGACTTTTTAAACTTTGCAATATCTGCAACCCGCGCCTGACCCCTTGAACATATACCTAGACGGCCGTCCATGATATAAGCCTGAATAAGCATTTCATTATCACAGTATTCATAAGGGAATTTTGTGTTAACAACATTGGTATCAGTACTGTTGAATTCTTCCCATGCTTTAGTCAATAGAGCAACATTGTCGTCTTCCTTTTTAACCTTAGCCTGCAGTTTTGCCAGCTTTTCTTTAGTTACATTATCAAGTGCCGGGTTAAATTCTTTTTGCAGGGCCGCAATTTTTTCGAGCATTTCAGCGCCTTTGGTGCAGTATTCAATTGTACCTTCAATGATATAGGATTTAATCTGAGCATCTTTTTCGCAGTAAAAACCTTTATAAATGGTACCGCTGTCCACCTTATCAGCAGGCAGGAATTCCTGCCATGCTTTGTTCAGATTTGCAAGATTACCGTTGTATTTGGTAACCTCAGAGTCTAACCAGTCTATTTTGCTCTGCAGATCTGCAGGAATACTATGTGTGTTGATTTTTTGCAGTTCTTTAATTTTTTTTAACATCTCGGAACCGTTTTTACAAATATCTGTCATTGCACGAAGCATGTAAATTTTCATGTTGGGGATAACATAGCATTCAATCACCTTCAAATCATCAGCAAACCCGGGCGATTTATCTGTGCTTGTATATTGTGTCCAGGCAGTTGACAAAAGGGTATTGACGCGCAATACTTCTTTCATGAATTTTATTTCATCAGGAAGTCCGGCAACTTTTTTAGGATCAAAATTGGCCTTTTCAATAAGGCTTAGCACTTTGTTTTCAAAATCGGTTTTAGTTCCTGCAATATTGCCCTGGCAATAAAAAGCATATGCTGACATATAGAAATATTTAGCCAATGTGCCTTTTTCGCAGACCATTTTACCCTGAGGTACTTTGTCAAGGTCGGCATGTGTGATGCCATGGTTCAGCAGAAAGCTGTTCCAAAGCTCATCAATTTTATAATAGGCTTCAATCTTGCTGCTAAGATCGTCGAAACGCTCTTTGTAGCCGGGTATTTTTGCATATTCGACAGTGTTTATTTTTTTTATTTCAGCCATCTGATCCTGTGCATCTTTCAGATTTTCGACACAGAAGTAAGAGGTAGCATACATAAGGCAATACTTCAGGTAGTCACCTGTATTGGTTTTTTCCGGTTTTGTCAGTTTGCTTACTGCCGAGGTAAGCGGTTCTTTCAGAAACTTTTGCCAGGTTTCTTCATAATTCACCATCTCCGCCTGTGCACTCAGTTTCATATTTGAAATGCCCATCATTACTAATAGGCTGAAAAAACAAAATATTTTTTGTTTCATGATATTGATTTACAGTTATTAAAACGTTTAAAATCCTAAAAGTCGGACTAATAAAACAGGTTATAGGATATTAGAATTCTAAAAATACGACTTTTTTCGAACTTGCAAAAGCCTTGCCATCTTCAACATTGCTTTAATTTTATTTTTTTCAATTTAAGCTGGGAATCATTACTTTTGTATGAATGGTTTGTTTCATGCCCTGCTTTTATATATAAAATTGTTAATTATGAAAAATATTGCAATAATTGGTTGCGGAAATCTGGGATTTTCCATAGTTAGGGGTTTGACTGAAAATGGTTACAAAGCTGAAAACATTATTGCTACTCGTAGAAACCTTGATTCCTTAAAGTCTCTGGCTGATCAGGGTGTTCAAACTATGGTCGATAATGTTAGGGCTAGCGCTGCTGCAGATATAATTATCCTTGCTGTTAAACCTCATAATATTGAAAACGTATTAAACGAGATTTCGACAGTTTTAAATCCCGAAAAACAAATTTTGATTTCATTGGCTTCAGGGATCAGTGTGTTGCAGATTGAAACGCTAATAGGAACTTCAGTGTTTCCGATTGTTAGAGCAATGCCTAATACTGCCGCCGATGTAGGCGAGTCCCTGACCTGTTTATACAGCAAAAACTGCAGCAAAGAACAGACAGCAGATGTAAAAGCATTGTTCGATACAGTGGGAGAGAGCTTGTTTGTAAATGAAGAGCTTATGGAAGCTGCCACAATCATGGGCGCATGTGGTATTGCCTATGTGCTGCGTTTTATTAGAGCTATGATACAGGGCGGTATTCAGGTTGGTTTTGACGCACAGACCGCTACCCGAATTGTCACCCAAACTGTAAAAGGTGCAGCTGAACTGCTCATTCAAAGAAATGAACATCCTGAAAAAGAAATCGATAAAGTTACTACGCCAAAAGGCTGTACCATTGTGGGTTTGAATGAAATGGAACATGCCGGATTCAGTTCATCGCTCATCAAAGGAATTGTGGCTTCTTACAAGGCAATTGAGAAGAAGTAAAATCATTGCCCAGTTAGAATAATATTTTTTACTCGAATAACTGTACTCGAACCCCAAATAGCTAGATTTACAAAAAGTACTTTATAGTTAGTACTCTCTACTTTCTACCTCTGACAATCTTGCTTCCACAATCTGACAATCAATAAACTATGAAAAAACTATCCTTCCCGACCGCACATTCCGTACTGCTCATCATAGCCGCCCTCGTAGCCTTGGCAACCTGGCTCGTACCTGCCGGAAAATTTGAAGAATTGAAATACGATGCCGATAAAAAAGTATTTATTCATATGAAGTCTGATGTGGAACTGGAATTACCCGGCAAACAAAAAACACTCGATTCTCTGGGTATTAAAATTGCTATGAGCAAATTTGAGGATAACAGCATTAAAAAACCTATCGGTATTCCCGGCAGTTATTACAGTCGGGAATCCAATTCACAAGGAGTTGTAGCCTTTATTCAGTCGCCACTGCAGGGAGTTATTCAGGCAATTGATGTCATTCTTTTTGTTTTAATATTGGGTGGTTTTATTGGTATCGTACACCATTCAGGCGCTTTCGACGCAGGTGTGGGACGTTTGGCTCAGGCATTGAAGGGAAGAGAACAGCTGCTGATTATTATTATTACAATTTTGATAGCATTAGGCGGTACCACCTTTGGCTTGGCAGAGGAGACCATTGCTTTTTATCCGATTTTGGTCCCTGTTTTTATTGCTGCACGCTATGATGCCATGGTAGCTTTGGCCGTTATTTATCTTGGGTCAAGTATTGGCACAATGGTGTCAACTGTCAATCCTTTCTCGGCAATTATTGCCTCCGATGCAGCAGGAATTTCTTGGACAACAGGACTCTATGGCCGAATTTTTATGCTCATTTTGGGCACAGGAATCTGCATCTGGTATGTCATGCGTTATGCTGAAAAGGTGAGAAAAGATCCTTCAAAATCGATCATTTTTGCGCAAAAAGAAGATATTGAGGCCGCTTTTGCAGTGCGTACCAACGAGGATGTTAAATTTAACTGGCGAATTTCTCTTACATTATTGGTTTTTGCTGCGTCCTTCATTATTATGATTGTCGGTGTTTCCATGTTGGGATGGTGGTATATGGAAATGACCTCTATTTTCTTTGTTGCTGCGGTAGTGGTGGGCGTAATAGCCGGTATCCGCGAAAAGATTTTTGTAGAACAGTTTGTAAAAGGTGCCAATGAGCTGCTGAATGTGGCGCTTATTATAGGTATTGCCCGCGGTATAGGCTGGCTGATGGACGAAGGGGCTATCAGCGGAACCCTTTTACATTCTGCCTCCGGACTGGTTGAAGGTATGCCTGAAGGGCTTTTTGTCAATGTCATGATGTTTGTTTATGCCGGACTTTCTTTCTTTATACCTTCTTCCTCAGGATTGGCGGTGCTTTCCATGCCTATCATGGCTCCTCTTGCCGATGTGGTGGACGTTCCGCGCGAGGTGGTAGTCAATGCTTATCAGTACGGAATGGGGCTTATGGCCTTTATTACGCCTACAGGGCTCATTTTGGCCTCGCTCACGATGGTCAACGTCACTTACGATAAATGGCTGAAATTTGTTATGCCGCTTTTGATTTTGCTGACTGTGATTACGATGCTGGTGCTGACGGTACAGGTGTACATGTAAGAGGTATTAAATTTCATTAGTTCAACTTTACCCCCCAATACAAATACATTCTCCAATCTCCAACTTTATGGGATTTTTCATGAATATAGTCGATGATTATTATCCAAAGTTCGAGTCTTTTGCCAAGTACGCTTTTTGGGTATTCATTCTGTGGCATTTGTCCCTTATCTGTATAAATACTGATATCCAAAACACTTTATTTTTTTTAAAAACCTGACTAAGATAGAGTTTTAGTTACAGATTGCTGAATTTAAACTTTCCGTTTTCCCTATTTCTTTATAGCTTTGCAAAATTCTTTTAAACCATTTAAAATAGGATCTGATCATGAAAAAAACATCCTTGTACGACAAACATGTAGCTTTGGGCGCTAAAATTGTTCCATTTGCTGGTTATGAAATGCCCGTCTCTTATGCAGGTATTATTGAAGAACACAATTCAGTACGCAATGCTGTAGGTGTTTTCGACGTATCACACATGGGCGAGTTTATCGTAAAAGGAAAGCAGGCATTGGACCTTATTCAGAAAGTAACATCCAATGACGTTTCCAAACTGGAAATTGGGGAAATACAATATTCCTGTCTGCCAAATGATAAAGGCGGCATTGTAGATGATCTGCTCGTATATCGTCTGGCTGAAGACAACTGTTCCGATGGAGAAAGAGCCTATATGTTGGTTGTAAATGCTTCAAACATCGAGAAAGACTGGAACTGGATCAGCAGTCACAACACTTTCGAAGCTAAAATGACGGATATTTCAGAAAAAACTTCTCTGCTTGCTGTTCAGGGGCCAAAAGCCTCTGCTGCCCTGCAAAGTTTGACTGAAATGGATCTTGCCGGAATGAAATATTATACATTTAATAAAGGCACTTTTGCCGGCATTGAAAATACACTGATTTCTGCTACAGGTTATACCGGTGCAGGCGGATTCGAAATTTATGTCGACAATGAGCATGCCGCAAAACTATGGGATGCAGTTTTTGCTGCAGGAGCTGCTTATGGAATTAAACCAATTGGCCTCGGTGCACGCGATACACTTCGTCTCGAAATGGGCTTCTGCCTTTATGGCAATGATATCGACGATACCACTTCACCTATTGAAGCAGGTTTGGGTTGGATTACCAAACTGAAAAAGGGTGATTTTATCGGTCGCGATTTCTGTGTTAACCACAAAGAAAACGGCTCTGCACGCAAACTAGTTGGTTTTGTTATGAATGACAAACGTCCTGCCCGTCACGGTTACCCTGTTCAGGATGCCAACGGCAATGAAATTGGGATAGTAACCTCCGGTTCAACTTCTATCACTTTGGGTTACCCTGTTGGACTTGCTTACGTGAAAAGTGAATTTGCAGCATTGGATACACCTATATATATTGATATCCGAGGAAAGCAGATTGAAGCTAAGGTTTCGGCCCTGCCTTTTGTTAAGAAATAGACATTTTGATATGATGATGTGCGGATGTGTTGATGTGCGGATTTTTTTTAACAAATTAATTCCAAATTGTTAAAATTTTCAATTACAATTCATTCTCTTCGTAAATAACTACATGGTTATAATTCATTGAAGTTATTTAAGTTTCTGATTTTTTAGAGATAAAAAATGACATCCGCACATCCGCACATCATCACATCCGCACATCACAACATTTTTAAATTATGCGTATAGCCGTTTTTCCCGGGTCTTTCGACCCCTTCACAAAAGGACATGAGGACGTTGTAAGACGTGCATTGCCATTGTTCGACAAAATTATTATAGCAATTGGTGCTAATTCTTCCAAGAAATATTTCTTTGAAGAACAGTTGCGTATCGACTTTATTAAAGCAACTTTTCAGGATACCGATAAAGTTGAAGTTGAAGCTTTTCAGAAACTGACAGCCGATTTTTGTGAAGATAAAGGCGCACGTTTTCTGTTGCGCGGTTTGCGTAATGGTACTGATTTTGATTACGAAGCGACTATCGCCATGCTCAACAAGGATATTGGAAATGGCCTGGAAACAGTACTGCTTATTTCAGATGCCAAGTACAATTACTTCAGTTCTACCGTTGTGCGTGAGATCTTGAAAGGCGGTAAGGATGTTTCTATGTTTTTACCTGGCCCTGTGGTTGCTATGCTAAAGAAGTAGGTATACCATTTTTAGTAGTAATTTATACTTCAAAGGAATCAGATAAATTGCTCTGTTCCTGATTTGCATTTAAAACCCTCTACTTTCTACTTTCTACTCTTTCAAAATAATAAGTTTTAAAAGTTTGCCAAAGATTAGTTATTTAGATAAAATAGCATACCTTTGCAGCCGCTGAGAAATGATTTCCGTAATCTCGATTAGTAAACTTTTAAACTAAAAAAAATGTCAGAGTACTTAAACAAGGAACATCTCGAAGAGATTTTCCAAAAATTTGGCGGTTCAACTGCCAACAGCGGTTCAACTGAAAGTCAAATTGCACTTTTTACTTACCGCATCGCACACATGTCTAACCACTTGAAAGCTAATCACAAAGACCACGCAACACGTCGTTCTTTGATTATCATGGTAGGACAGCGCAAATCTTTGCTCAAATACTTAGCTAAGAAAGATTTGGCAAAATATCGTACGCTCATCGTAGAACTCGGTATTCGCGATACACTTAACAATCGCGATATAAAAAGATAATTCAAAATTAAATGCCTTCTGTTTTGCAGAAGGCATTTTTTTTGTTATTATTGTGCAACCACCGTAGAAGTTCCGCAAAAACTTCTCATTTTTTGCAACCAACCACATAGCTCGCCCGAGCAGCAATGCCATTTGTATTGAGTTCAAAGGGAATATTACTTAAATATTCACCTCCTTTTTGTGCTCAATAGGCAACCAATTTTCTTATTATTTTAAAATTAACAAAATGGGTCAACAAATCCCGATTCGCGTATCCGGTACGATTGCCGGTAAGGAATTTATTTTGGAAACAGGTAAGCTCGCTGCTTTAGCCGATGGTTCCGTTATGCTCCGTTGTGGCAACACAATGCTTTTGGCTACAGTTGTAGCAGCACATAAAGCCAGTGAAGGCCAGGATTTCTTCCCGCTTTCAGTAGATTATCGTGAAAAGTTTGCTGCAGGCGGACGTATCCCGGGCAACTTCTTCAAACGTGAAGCACGTCCTTCTGACTACGAAATTCTGATTTCACGTCTGATAGACCGCGCTATCCGTCCATTGTTCCCGGAGCATTACCTTTGTGAAACTCAGGTTAACGTTATTCTGATTTCGGCTGATAGTGAAATTTTACCGGATGCATTGGCTGCTTTTGCTGCTTCTGCTGCAATCATGGTTTCTGACATTCCTTTCAATGGCCCAATCTCAGAAGTTCGCGTTGCCCGTGTCAATGGTGAAATGACTGTAAATCCTACCCGTTCGGAATTGGTAGGTGCCGATATGGACTTTATTATTGCAGGTAGTGCTGATAATATTGTTATGTTGGAAGGTGAGGCGCATGAGTGTCAGGAAGCTGACCTTATCGAGGCCATCAAAATCGCACATACTGCAATTCAAGCACAGTGCGAACTGCAGGTTGAACTCCGCAAATTGGCAGGTATCACTGAGGTTCGCCCGGTTGAAGGTCCTGTTGAGAACGAAGAAATCAAAGCTGCCGTTAAAGACCTCTGCCGTCAGCGCATCTACGATCTCGCACTTTCAGGTACCATTAAAGCTGCTCGCAGTGCCGGTTTTAAAGCGATCAAAGAAGAAGCTGAAGCACAACTTAAAGAAAAATATGCTGACGAATGGAAGGATTTAGTAAAATTCTTCAACCGTTATTATGATGATTTGAAATGGGAAACTACCCGCGATGCAGTTCTGACTACAGAAGTTCGTCTCGATGGCCGTAAACCAAACGAAATCCGTGCAATTTGGGCAGAAATTGATTATCTTCCTTCTCCGCACGGTTCTGCACTCTTTACCCGCGGTGAAACGCAGTCACTGACTACTGTTACCTTGGGTTCTAAATTGGATGAGTCTTTGAATGACAATGCAATGGAACAGTTCTATGAGCGCTTTACCCTGCATTATAATTTCCCTTCTTTCTCTACCAACGAAATCAACCGTCGTGGTGGTATCAGCCGTCGCGAAGTTGGTCATGGTAACCTTGCCCGTCGTTCTATCAATCAGGTAATGCCAAAAGATTATCCTTACACTGTGCGTATCGTTTCCGATATCCTGGAGTCTAACGGTTCTTCTTCAATGGCAACTGTTTGTGCCGCTACTTTGGCACTTATGGACACCGGTATTCCGATCAAAGCTGCCGTTTCTGGTATTGCTATGGGACTTATCACAGATAACACACGTTCGGTTGTATTGTCCGATATCCTCGGCGATGAAGACCACCTGGGTGATATGGACTTCAAAGTAACAGGTACTGCTGACGGTATCTGCGGTGTTCAGATGGACATTAAAATTGACGGTTTGGACTATGCACTGCTTACCCGCGCCCTCGATCAGGCTCGTGAAGGCCGTTTGCACATCCTCAATGTTATGAACACGGTTATCTCTAAGCCTAATGAAGATCTTAAACCGCATGCACCTCGTATTGAGCTGATGATGGTTGATTCCAAATTTATTGGTGGTATCATCGGTACAGGCGGTAAAGTGATTCAGGGTATCCAAAAAGAAACCGGTGCTATCGTTACCATCGAAGAAAAAGACAGCAAAGGTTATGTTTACATCTCCGGCAAAATGGAAAATGTGGTCAAAGCTCAGAATATCATCAAAAACATCATTACTGAACCTGAAATAGGTGCAGTTTATGAAGGTAAGGTTGTGAAACTGATGCCTTTCGGTGCTTTTGTTGAATTCCTTCCGGGCAAAGACGGTTTGCTGCACGTTTCTGAAATTTCATGGGAACGCGTTGAAAATGTTGAAGATGTTCTGAAAGAAGGCGATGTCGTTGAGGTAAAACTCATCGAGGTTGATCCTAAAACAGGTAAATTGAAACTTTCCCGCAAAGCATTGCTTCCAAAACCTGAAGGTTATGTCGAGAAAGAACGCGCTCCACGTGAAGAGAGAAGCGGCGGATACGGCAATAACAATCGTGGCGGCGGTGGCGGCTATGGTAACAAAGGCGGCGGTGGCGGTTACGGCAACAAAGGCGGTGGCGGTGGCTACGGCAATAAGGGCGGTGGCTACGGTGGAAATAAAGACTAAATGATTTGAAGATTTGTAAATTTGAGGATTACTTTTCTATTATTGATACTCAATTTTACCTCTTCTAATATTATATTAAAATCCGATGCAGCAATGTGTCGGATTTTTTTTGTAATTTTCAATAACCTTTTGCCAAATCTGCATTAGTTTAGGATGATTTTCTGAAACCTAATGATCATTTATAACTAATCTATGAAAAATTCGATCTTGACTTCTGTTCTGCTGTTGGCATTTTTTCAAAGTGGCTTTGCACAAAAAAATGATTTTGGAAAAATCCCGAAAACGGCAAAAAAATGGCTGGATCAGCTGGTCTTAGTTGAAGGTAAAACCTTTATAATGGGCAATGTAGATCCTGCCATTATTACAGAGGCAGATTCTATGCTTGTTGCCTCATCCCTGGAGCGCAGGGTTACAGCAGCGGCCTTTTATATTTCTAAAAAAGAAGTCAGTAATCTGGAATACAGACAATTTTGCGAGGCTATGTCTTCAAAATATGGTAAAGAAGCCTCAAGACAGTTTTCACCCGATACCCTTGTTTGGAGCAAGGACTTTCCGTTTTCTTATTTTGAAGCGATGGAAACGCATTATTACCGGCACCCTGCTTATGACAATTATCCCGTTGTCGGAGTGAGTTGGCAACAGGCAAATGCCTATTGTAAATGGGCTTCCGAGGAATTGAATGCTGCACTGAAAGCTGCAGGAAAAACAGAATCCCCAAATTTTAGATTGCCGACTGAGGCTGAATGGGAGTCGGCAGCATTGGGTAAAACAACAAATACAAATGAAGCACAGTTAGGGGAGCGTTTTGCTTGGGGAAGCTCAAGTCTTAGAGATAAAAAAGGCCTTATACTGGCCAATTTTCGCAATTTGCCGGATAGAAACGGATTTTCAGACAATTCTACTGGAGCAGATAATACTGCAATTACTGCACCCGTAAAATCCTATCTGCCAAATAGCTATGGTATTTATAATATGTCGGGCAATGTTTCTGAATGGGTAGAAGATGTGATGCGCATTGATATTATAACACTTCTGAAGTTGGTAGATGAAAACCGTAATAGAATCAGTGCGCCTGCAAATGAAAAAAGGCTAAAGCCTGATTTTAATCAGATGATGGAAGTTTATAAAAAATCAGGAGAAACTGCTGCAATCGATAATCTCTTTGAGCAGATAAAAAAAATGAATAATTCCAATTTTCCATTCAAGGAAAACGCGGGTAAAAACTTTAAAGATATTCTGAAATCCTTTCTGACAGATTATCGCCGCTTTTACAATATTGAAGAAAGCGATAAACTGCGAGTTGTAAAAGGCGGAAGTTGGTTCGACGGGCCTTATTATTTGCAGATTGGCGCAAGGCAGACCATGAATGAAAACAAAAGTTGCTCGAGAGTGGGATTCAGATTGGCAATGACCAAGGTGAATTAATACTGAAAATAGGATTATTGAAATACAATATGAATATATCACTAAAGTCTTTACTTCAGGATTGCGGACCTGAATTAAATCAATATTTCGATTCACCCTACTTTGTAAATGTAGAGGTTGGAGTTCAAATTGCATTGGGCCTTAACCATGATATAGAAACCGAACTTCTGCAAATGATTAAAGTTGAAGGAGGAACTTTTAATATGGGCGATAAAAATTTGTCTACACCACAATCAAAAGCTGTTAGGACTTTTTCTATTGGGAAATATCAGGTAACACAATACTTATGGTATGCAGTCATGGGAAATAATCCCAGCCATTTTAAAGGCAATGGTGCAGCTTTCAGACCAGTAGAATCTGTTAGCTGGCATGATGTTCAATTTTTTATAAAAAAGCTGAATCAGAAAACCGGAAAAAAATACCGATTACCCACTGAGAAAGAATGGGAATTCGCTGCAAAAGGCGGCAACAAAAGTCAGGGTTTCGAATATGCCGGAAGCAATGATATTGATTCAGTTGCCTGGTATAGAGATAACAGTGATGATAAGACACATACTGTTGGGCAAAAATTACCAAACGAATTGGGGATTTATGATATGTCGGGCAATGTCTTGGAATGGTGCAAAGATTGGTATGAAAATAAACGCACTTTCAAAATTGTGCGTGGCGGCAGTTTTCGTAATGATAAACAAAATACGACTTCTTTGAGAAGTACTTATTTTGTTGACGATAATGATAAGTTTTTTGGGTTTCGGCTGGTTTTGGGGTAAGGATCTTTCAATGTTTAATCCAATATACACAAAAAAGGCTATCCAATTGTAGCAGCCTTTAAAGGTGTCTTTAACTTAACTTTTTATTCAATAACAACTTTTCGGTTTTCAACGCCATTATCAGTTAGAACCTGAATTATATAAACACCCTGTGACAATTCATTTACATTGAAAGAACTGTTGTTGCTGTTTACATTGTTCAATTGTTTTACCAATTGACCGCTGATGTTGTACAGTCTGATGCTTTCTATATTAGCATTTTCTGTTGCTAGCGACACCGTAAATAGACCGCTCGTAGGATTCGGATAGATTTTTAGCATATCTTCCTGAAGTTCATTTAATGATGTCAGCATGTCTCCATAGCGGAAGCTGAATGCTTTACTGCAGCTGAAAGTAGAATCATTAGGATCTTGAATGGTTAGTGTTCCTGTAAATAGGGTATTTGAAGGAACAGTTGAAGCAGGTGCAATATTAACATCTATATAAACAGCTGAAGTGTAACCATTATTTCCGTCTCCGGGAACACTCAAAAAAGTAGGAATTGTTAATGAATCATTCAATGTTATATACGGATTGTCAGCCATGACAGCAGTGAAATAGGGATAGG
>CAINVS010000471.1 GCA_903854205.1 uncultured Bacteroidota bacterium
AAATGTCAAAGGATGCTGAATGGAAAAAAAATAATGAACTCTATCAAAATAAATTAAAATCGGACAGTGCTTTAATCAAAAATAAATAAGGTTTTACCATTTCTGTTTATTTTCAGGAATTAACAGATCATCACAATTTTAAAACATTTAAAGAAATGAAAAATATGAAAAATATAGTTTTAATAGTTTTATTTACTTTTTTGCTCTTGATCTTAGCAAGTTGTCAACCAATTATGAAGAAAATATATGGGATTAAAGACCCGGAGATAGAGAATAAAAAAACTATTTTAAAAAGTGCTCTTAAATATAATCTTGATACATCCAATATTGTGACGGTAAACAGTAAAGATTTTCTCTATGTGTTGAATGGTCAAAGTATCCCCGATGCTGCAATTTATGACAAAAATGGAAAATACATTGAATATAGACAGACTGATACCTCTTGTAATGCAGGTTTATTTCAGTTTATACCCTCATTAAATTTGAACGAAAAGTATAATCAGCCAGACAGTTCTGACCTGACAGCAGAACTAAATAAATTTAGGGACTTAAAAGGAAACTTAATAACGCCGACCGAAGCAGCTGATTTTTACTTGTTGATTTACTGGACTGTATGGAC
This sequence comes from uncultured Bacteroidota bacterium, assembly GCA_903854205.1. GTDB lineage: Bacteria > Bacteroidota > Bacteroidia > Chitinophagales > Saprospiraceae > Saprospira. Next base: position 620 of record CAINVS010000471.1, read on the forward strand.
AGGAAAATTGAATAAGGATCACGTAAAAGTTTGGGAAGACTTGGGTCGCGACAACAAGAACTGTAAAATAAAAGTCATTAAAGTCAATTTGGATTTGCAAGAATATTGGGAAGAACAAGAACGAGAGAAAATTATAAAAACTTTGAGTAAAAAGAAATAAACATGAAAGATAAAATTATTGTCCTCTTCTTTTTTGTTATTAAGTTCTATGCCTAACGTAGAGTTGTGGACAAATTTTTAAAAGCACAAAAATGAAGCTTTTCTAAGCCAACTTTATTACACCAATTTAGAAATAAATTACAAATTTTAAAGGTCTTCTAAATTCTGCCCTGATAATAGACAGGTCTTAATCTTAGGCCTATTAACTTTTAAACAGATTGAAAAAATGAGTAACAGAAAGACAGGAAGTTTATTTCATGGCAATGGCTCACAAAAAACTGATAAATAAAACTATATACTTTGTATTGCTTAATATCTCAGAGCCTTGTCAGCTAAAATTTATATTTTGGAGCGGACTTCTACCCCAAAAACCTGAAAATAAAAATGCCTCGAAACATTGAGTGTTTCGAGGCATTTTTATCATCGGGAGAGTACAACTCTGAGCTTATATATTCAATTAAAAAATCTTAGCACCGATTCAAGAAATAATTAAAAACATGCAATTACTCCTATTCCCTTATTTTACAATATGGAGTTTTTGATGGAATATACCTGAGTCTGTCCGGATACTGATAATGTATATACCCTCAGCAATGTCATACAGCTCAATTGGTACTGCGTTTTGTGGCTGTTCAATAGTCTTAATCAATCTGCCATTCATATCGAAAATATTCAAGGACTCAATCTCTAGTTCCGAACTAATAATAAATGAATTTTGAGCAGGATTAGGTTGTATCCTGATTGAAATACTTTCATTGCTTGCCGAAATTCCCAAAGTTGTAATACTGAAACAGGGTGAAGTATAGGTACAGGACCCATTGTCGATTATAACTGCAAAATTACCGTTAATAGTGGCAGTATAACTTTGGTTTACTGCTCCGTTAATAGGACTGTTGTTATTGTTACAGTCAACCCACTGATAAACTGCAGCAGACTGACTTGCTGTCAATGTAATGTCATTTTGGGTAACAACCGTATCTATTGAGCTGACCTCGAGATTCAGGGTAACAATACTGTCGCAACCATCAACAGAAGCTTCTGCCAGCGTAAAAGTGGCATTATTCTCATCAACATTGTAAGTATTGCCGTCTATCCAGGTATATGGACCGCATGAGTTTATCTGATCAACAGCATTTACAGCTGTGCAATTACCAATTTTAAGCAGAAAGGCATCGATAGTGCTGGCAGGCATAAGATAAACACCCGATTCTGTATTAAAATCGACATTACCAAAATAATAACCGCTGGTAAAAATGTTATCTTCAAAATCCAAAGACATGGCAAAACATCGGTCCGTGAACTGAGCTCCGAAGGTTTTAGCCCATTGAAAATCACCTGAACTGTTCAGGCGGGCAATAAAAACATCGCTTGAATTGTACGTACTGATAACTGAAAAATTCGATGCAGTAGGGTCAAAATTTAGCGTATCAACAAAAAAACCTGCTAAGATTAAGTCACCGTTTGAAGCAACAGAAATTGCATTGCCCTGGCTATATCCGTTCCGGGCGGCAAATTGTTTTGCCCAAACAAAATCCCCCATTGAATCGAGTTTGCTGATAAAAATATCTGAAGCAGTATTATTTGCAGTGAGGTTGTAAGTTGCAGTGCCCGGATTAAAATCTGCTGTCAGCTGAAAAGCACCTGTTGAATACACATTGCCGTTTAAATCAACATCCAATGCCATTGTAACTTCAAAATTAGCGCCACCAAAAGTTTTAGCCCAAACATAATCTCCTGCACTGTTCAATTTCATGACAAAGGCATCATTGTTACCCACTGAAGCAATATAATTTGTCACAGCTCCGGGATTAAAATCACAGGTCAATGAAAAATATCCTGATAGATAGATATTTGCATGCTGATCAGCTTTAATATTTTTGACCTCATCAGTTCCATTTCCTCCAATTTGTTTTGCCCATTCAAAACTGCCGTTTGGTGCAAATTTTATCACATAGATATCATTACCATTGGAATTAAAATTAAGTGTGGCTGCACCCGGATCGAAATCTGCAGTCTGTTGAAAATAACCCGAAGCATATACATTCCCAAAAGTATCAACTGCGACAGTACCACCCTGATCAACTCCACTGCCGCCAAAACTGTAACCCCATTGGTAGACCCCTGCGGCATTGTAATTAATTACAAAAATATCATAAGAACCGTTTGATCTGAAAACTGTATTGGAATCAACCATGATGGAATCGATAAAATATCCTGTCACCGTTACATTTCCGTTTTTATCAACTGCCAAACCCTTGGCCTCCTGTTGATTCGTTGCACCCATCTGTCTTGCCCAAATCAAATTTCCGGACCTGTCATATTTGGCAACAAACGCATCTGAATATTCCACACTGATAAGATTAGAAACTCCAGCTCCGGGATCAAAATCTGCAGTTGAACCAAATGTTCCCGCAATATAAATATTTCCGCTTGGGTCATTTGCAATGGCACTACCTGCATCGGTGTCATTACCGCCTATCTGTTTGGCCCATCTGAAATTTTGGGCATTGGCAAAAAATGGCAAAATCAATACTGAGAAAAAACCCAGAAAAATTGAAAAGTTTCTTAACATTTGCATAATTGTTCTTTTTAATTTGAATTATAACACAATTATAAACATAAATCTCATGGGGCGCTCATCGGATTTGTAAACTGAACAGATGAGTTTGTAAAAGGTAAAATCTAATCGCAAGACTTGACAATGCACTTAAATTAGTATATATTTAAGGTCTCGGAGCAGAAAGTTGATTTTGTTTCAGGGAACAGATTAGTCGCTATGGTCAGGGATTAAAAAATCATAGTATTATCTTTAAACTTTTATCTTGTAAAACGCAGGCAGAAACCAGCGGCTCCTGTGGTACTTGCTTCGGAAGACTAAAGTCTTTCCTTCGCTACTTTTTTTGCTTCTTTACTTGACAATGCTTGGAATCTTAAGGAAAAACCTTTGTAAAACAGATTTGGTACTTTGTGCACTTTGCGTAGATCTTTCTGACT
>CAINVS010000472.1 GCA_903854205.1 uncultured Bacteroidota bacterium
TATTATTATCCTTTTCAGGATAATTCAATGTGTCATTTAGGAACTCAAGTGATTCCATCTTTTCAAATATGGTAAAATTTACGCCTCTATGAAAAGCAGTAATTTTTCCAGGTCTTTTTTTAAAGAGGAAAGCCTTATTGCTTCTATTTTAGAGCTGTAAATATTGCTATAACAAACCCATGTACTATGCTGGGCTTTGTAGTTGCTGATACTGCTATACCTGTTTTCAAAATTAAATGACGTTATGTTTTTTTGAAGGGTATCTATTCTTTTTTTAAAAATGAAATCAATTAAAAAATGACTTCTGGCTATCATGGATATTGAAATTTCATCAACTCCCGATTTAGTTTTTCTACTAAAACACTTTTTAGATTTTAGTAATTTGAATCCTTGGCTTGACAAAATGGAGTTAAAAGTAAATCGAAAATTTGATTATATATTTCACCTGCTGAGACAGTTCTACCATCTTCTAAACTTAATCCTGCAGGGAAAAACGCATCAGCTGCATATAATTTATCTTCTTGATTATCCATATTGAAAGTAAATTCCTTAAAGGATTAATAAAAAGCCAAGTATATATTCATTATAGTTTCAATAAATCCCTCATCCCAAAAATCCCTTTCTTTCCTACGATCCACTCAGCTGCAAGGATGGCTCCGGAGGCAAAACCCTCTCTGCCTTTGGCAATGTGACTGATTTCGATGTCATCGATAGGAGAGTGGTAACGGACAATATGGGTACCCGGAACTTCTCCGATTCTTTTTGCGACAATCGGCAATTTTCCTTCCATTTCTTCGGGGCTGTGGAAATCTTTCAGGAACCAATCCTCGTATCGATCCATGTTTTTAATAATACCATCTGCCAAACTGAGACCCGTTCCGCTTGGAGAATCGAGCTTGTGAATATGGTGAATTTCTTCAATCTCCGTTTTGTATTCAGGATGCGAATTCATCAGTTGAGCCAAACGGGCATTTATCTCAAAGAAGATATTTACACCGATACTATAGTTGGAGGCATAAAAAAAACTGCCGTTCATCACTTCACAATGATTTTTAACCTCTTCCCAACGGCTTTTTAGCCAGCCTGTAGTGCCTGAAACAACGGGTATTCCTGCTGAAATGCAGGCCATGATATTCCCTGGGGCTTCATCGGGATGAGTAAATTCAATTGCAACATCGGCCTGATCAATAATGCCGTCTATGATCATTCTTGAACTGGGAACATCTGTTTTGTAGATGATTTCATGTCCTTTGGCAACTGCCAGGCGTTCAATGGTTTTACCCATTTTTCCGTATCCGATAAGTGCAATTTTCATGTAAAATAAATGTTAGAAGTTTTTTATAGTATCAGGTATTAGGTATCAAGTATCAAGTATCAGGTTGTGCCATCCTAATATAGGTTGACAAAAATTGTTTAACCCAGATCCGTCATTAGAGTTCGTGATGAAAGCCTAAATGGCAAAGAAAATAAGTGCTCACGGAGTTTTTTGGGGTGAAGAAATAGTTACCCCTATTTTAAAACCCAAAAAACGAGTAAGTGCTTAGTTTCACAGCAATTTAGGCTTGGAATAGA
>CAINVS010000473.1 GCA_903854205.1 uncultured Bacteroidota bacterium
GTTATTTTGAGTTTTGGAGTATTAATTTTTACTTCTTTTCACCTCCTTTGTTGATTTCTTTACGGTATTTAAAATCATTAATTTACAACCTAATTCCGAAAACCTCAAAGCTTTTAACCGCTAAATATTTATTAAATACAACATTGTACTTTATACAATAATATAAGCATAATTATTCATTGTTGTTTATAGACTGAATCTGGGGCTTCGAAAAGTGTTATTGTTGATCAAGCACTTCGTGCAATTACTGGAATTCAATTAGATTTCTGGAAGCCACTTGGCAGTGCTCGTCGTTTGCTATTCTTCTATTCTTTCCTGTTTAAGCGTTCCCCAATTGTGGTTATTAGAGTCCCTGAACGTCAGATTGGTCAGAATTATGCGGATGTGACCGCTGCTGTGAGAGCTTTGGCAGATGACTTTGGATTGAGAGTTATTGTTGATGGTTCTCCCAACTCTCTTCCTCCAGAACTTCTCACAACTAAACGACAAACGGTGATTGATGTTGAGCCTATGTCCAAAGAGCAGATACAATCTATTCCAGAACTAAAAGGTTTAATTGACTTCCTCAAAAATCACAATCTCGATGAACCAGTTTGGAAGGTACTAGGGGGCTCACCAGCTGATTATTTGAAATTGAAAGAATATGTTAATGAAAATTTATTACTGTATGATGCTAAATCTAACGAGGTTGTGGATCAAGTGAAAAATCACGTTCATTCAGTTCTCTCTCATTCTCTCAACAAGAATGTTTTCAAGAGCAGTTCAAATACTGACAACATTATCAAAATCTTCAAAGAGAAAAAATAATCAAAATTCCCTTGGCAGAACTTAGAGAAATGGGATTCATGTTGGATGATCCTAATAAAGTGTTCCGTGAAGTTAAGACAGAAGGTCGTTGGTTTGTTGAGCCTTCAACTCCAGCTATTTCTCTAATCCTTTCAGAGAATGTTCAAGATGATCATGGTGTATATGAATTAAGTGAAAAAATGTTCAGAATCGCATAGTAAAAAATAAAATAACAGGTACTGTAGTTCGTTCATATTATTTTAATAGATTCTTTGTACATATTAATACGAAAAAAACAGACGAAATAATATTTCCAATACTATTAAGTATATTTTGCTTCTTTAGTATCTTCATCAAAAAATCTATCATATATACCCTCAATCGTTCTTGGTGTTGCCCATCCCATTAATTTTTTCACAAGACCTACATCTGAAATTTCACTTCTTCGTGCTATTAATTTAAAGGTTAGTCTTGCGCATTTTGTCGTTAGGTTAAATGGTATATCTGCAATGCTTTGAATTACCTTAAGTTTTCTATTTAAACTTTCAATTGATTCGTGCGGAAATATGGTGGCATAATTGCCAAAACCAGAGCTAATGTACTTTTCCATTATTGCTCCAGCTTCATTGCATAAAATTTGCTTTATGCAAAAACCTGTTTTAACTCTTTTCTTCGTATCAAGTAGTGTTATCCCATTATCTGTTGTTTCAAATTCATTTACATTGAAATTTATCATATCTACATATGCAAACCCCGTGAAACACATAAACAAGAATAAATCCTTTGTATAAATCAAGCCATCGTTTA
>CAINVS010000474.1 GCA_903854205.1 uncultured Bacteroidota bacterium
AAGAAATGGGTTGTTCAAACTTGCATCTCTCTTTTTAAAAGCCTAATATTGTAGTCTGAGTCAATAAAATACCCCAAATTTCAATCATACTATTAACAAAATTTGACTGTGCCAAATCAAATCCATTTTTATCAAAATAAGCGCTTTTTGGCGCCAGGAGAAATTAGAACGCTGGAAATAAGCCCCGATGGAACAAAAGTTTTAGCTTTCTGCGGATCTTATGATAATTATAAGCTGTCCTCCTTTGATAGTACCACTGGAGCGCATTTGCAGGACCTGAAAATCTATTACAAAGATTTTGATTTCTGTTTTTATAATGATGGAAATTCACTCTACTTTGCCGATGAAATCTGGATTGATGGGGGAGAAAGAGATTATTTTCTCAGTAAAATTCTGCCCGATTCTGAATTGAAAGTAGAAGATTTTAATTTTAAATTCAGATCCATAGGATATTTCCGTGATTATATCTTTACAGAAAAAGAAGTTCTGGTCGGAAATTCAAACAGCCTGCTCATTTTTGACCGACATACAAAAACACTGATTAGGGAATTGAAAGGTCCTTGGACTGATAATTCCAACGGTATCAGCATTAGTCAGGACGGAAAATTGGTCGTCTTCGGAAATTGGGAGACCAATGAGGTTCAGGTTTACAGTGTTTCAGACGGAGTATTACTGAAAAGTTTTACTGTGCCAAAATTACATGATCAGCATGGTCCGCATTTGAAATTTTTGCCCGATTCCAAAACGTTATATGTTGCAGCCAATTTACAGGCTGGATTATGGGATGTAAAAACCGGTAAACTGATTCGGGAAATTAAAGTCAAAGACATTTATCAGTGCAATGTCATGCAGACCGTTTTTTCGCGGGATGGACAATATATGCTTTGTTTTTATACCGGATTGCATCTGGCACTTTTCCGCATCTCCGATGGAGAACAGCTTTGGATTAAAACCAATGCAGACGGACTTCATGGCTTCTGCTTCTCGGCTGATGCCAAAACTGTCTATCACAGTGTCGGTATGAATATTTTGCAGCTAGATACTGTTTCCGGTGAGGCAATAGGTGATGCAGAAGAGTCAATGGGTACTTTGCCTTCTAAAATCTTCAAATTACCGGAAGAAAATGCACTTTTGGCCTTATTTGGAAAACAGGCTGTAAAAATTGGCATTGATAACGGTAAATCGCTGTCAGTACTTTATGCAGACCGTTGGCCAAATTTCTCTTTTAATGATTCTGATCCAAATTCTGCATTCAATCTGCTTTGTGCAGGTGATTACAACGCAAAGCTGATAAATGCTCATAGCGGCAGACAAAAGGTTGCACTCAGTTCATATCATGGAGTAACAGCGCTTTCTTCAGAATATATTGCTGCTACAGACGGTTACATGAGCCGAAAAACGGTTAAAGAACTCTATATTTACAATCATGCAGGAGCGCTTTTGCATAAATTGGCAAAACATCAGAAAAATACCCCTGTCTATGGAATGAAATTTCTGTCAGATGGAATCCGTTTTGCCGGTATCGGCGAGAAATTTATAGCCCTTTGGGATGCCGCAGAAGGAAAACAAATTTGGCAGCAAGCCATTAAAAATGCTACTTATGCTGATATTCAGAGCGATCCGGAGGGCAAATACCTGTTTGTCAATAACAGCAAACAGCAGTTTTTTTGTTTCGATGCACTTAACGGAAATACGCAATGGGAATATAGTTTCCTGGCTAAAAAAGAACAAAATAAACTGAAAGCAGCCTTTGTCTCCGGCAAATTTGTTTTGTTGGTTGCCGAAGCCGGTGATATCCGTCTGCTCGATATTACAAACGGAAAAGAACTGCAAAAAACAGTCCTGAATGATTTCGGTATTTCCGCAGCCTGTTTGGATGGAAACAAACTTATAGTTATTCACAGTAATACAGCCTTAGCGCATTACGATATGAGCGACTGGTTTGGAACAACCTTAAAAACTGAGGGCAAAAAATCAGATAAAACAGCAGATAAAACGATAGGAATAGCAGTCAGTACCACTGATTTTAAAGGAAAAAGTCTACTCTTTACAGGTACGCTAAGCGTTCCGCGCAAAGAAGCGGAGGAAAAAGCGGAGGCAGCCGGAGCAGTAATTTTATCCGGAGTCAACAAAAAACTTGATTATCTGATTGTTGGAGAAGATGCAGGCTCAAAACTGGATAAAGCCAAATCTTTGGGTGTTAAAATCCTGAATGAACAGGAGTTTTGGTCTATGCTTTCGCCAAAATCCGAAACGGCAAATTTCCAAATTCCAATCGATAAACAGTCTGCATCAGCTCTGCTCAATTATTTCCGAAATGCCGATTGGTCGGGATTTGAATGGGAGCGCGACGCTGAACAGCTTCGCAATTTATTATTGAAAACTGAGAAAGAAGAAGGCATTTCGGAATTACACAAATACTGTTCTCAAAAGCTTTTGGAGCAGTCTCAAAGCAGTAAATTCCCATTCTTTAAGCTTAAGCACCGTTTTGGACATTTGAATGAAATTGTGGGTTATGGACTCAGTAAGGATGCTAAATATTTGGCGACCGGTTCTTGGGTAGGTGATGATTATAATGCGGGCGGAGAACTGATGATTTGGGAAGTTGCCACAGGCCGCTGTGTTAATATCATGGATGCCGTAGATGGCGGTGTGGGCTGGCCCGATTATTCCGGTTGTCTGCAATGGTCACCCGATGGAAAACTGCTTGGATTGGCCATCAATACCAATGGTGTGGCAGTGATGAAACCATTTGCCGATACCTTTGTTGCCGACGAAGAAGTCTATCTGACCGATGGATGGAGCCGCCCGGCACAGTGGTGTTGGCATCCGGAAGGTAAGGCTGTTTATATTTCCTGTTGGGATGAAAATTATTTCCTGCCGGGAAACGTGGTACCACTGGACAGAAAGGCATTTCCGCTTTCAAGACCTTATGGTTTCAATAAACTGCCAAAAGACCTATTCAGTAAAAATGATTTGAAAGGCATTGATAATATTGCTGAAAACAGCGAAACGGGAGAAAAGTCACCACTCTACAATTACAATAAACCGGGCTGGTCTTCAAAAGGATATCTTTTTGGTAATGACAATAATTTTGCCTTTACGCAAAATCCGATAGACAGAAGTATTACTACTGCTATGAAAAAAGTCAGCGATGCTTCGGCCTGGTCTTCCGACGGCAGTTTTTATTTGTTCACAAAAGAACGCAAAATTGAGGTTTATACTTTCGATTTTAAACTGTTGCTCACACTTGATCTTGGTGCAGAACTCGTGAAAATTGCTATTGGAAATGCACCGAAAAAAGGGGAGATGCTGGCTGTAGATACTTCAAAAGGTGCGCCTACGCTGCTTTTTGGAAATTTACCAATAACTGATATCGAAAGAATTGTTTGGCATCCAAATGAAGCATTGAACCTGTTTGCAGTGTTGGTTGAGGGCGATAACGGCTATGCAGCAATTTATAAGGATTTTAAATTTATCGGCATCGCAAAAACACCAATAAGGGCAATTGGCCGATGGGAAATGGGTGATATTCAAAATTTGGTATTCTCAGAAGACGGAAATAAAATGGCGATCCTCAGTCCCGAAGCAGAAATTTCTGTTTGGAGTACAATCGATATGAAAAAACTGATCAGTTTTGAAGGTATTGAAGATACAAAAGGCATTTTATGGGGTTTTAATGATGTTTTGATTACAGTAAACGAACAAAATCTTGCATTTTATCATCTCGAAAATGGAGAGCTGTTCAGCCATTTCTTTATCGGACTCAGCAATGGAGATCCTTTGCCCGATTTGAGTTATTCGCCCTTAGGTAGATTTGCAGAGCGTTTTGACCTGAATCCTTATTTTCCAATAGTTCATGATGGTGATACCGCCTGGATTGCCGCCTTACAAAACGGATTGGTTATTTCGGATGATAATTTGTCAAAAAAATTGGAGGAGGAACTCTGTTATACCATCGCCAACCGTATTTCATGGCCCTATCTGTGGGTAACAGAAAATAGGGTTCAAAGTCTTGAAAAAGCATTGGAAAAAGCTGAATTTCCATTTCCGGAGGCAATAAGAAAGCAGATTGCCAAAACACTGTCACCTACAGAGAAAAAAGCAATCAATTCTGCCGATTATTTCATGACAGCAAGCAAAAAAGAAATTTTTGGTAAAAATGTCAAAAAGAACGACTACACTTTCAGTGATAACTCTGATGATTTTTGGAAGGACACTCGGGATATGATTCAAGTTGATCCTTTGGAACTGGCACTGAAAAAAGCAAAAGATTATAAACTCATTAAAAAGCTGACAGGAGAGGAGATCAATTATGAAAATTTGAAAGCAATGTTGGGTAAGGTTGTACTTTATGCAGACAAGTATTCTCCGACAAGAGTGCAGGTAGGAACTGTTGTTTCTGTCGATGAAGATTCCTTTTATGTTTTTAATATCGAATTTAATGACAATAAGACCCAAGGCGGAAGCGGCAGTTCATCCAATGATTTTGACAGTCTTCCTTACATAGGATTGGCAGAGCCAAGATAAGCAGAAAATTGCCCTGAAATTTTAAAAAAGGATCCGTTATTAGGCTTGAAATACTAGGCCTAATTATAGATTTGGGTAAAAGTCTGCGTTCAATGAATTAATTATTAGCGATAATTTTCCGACACTTTATTTTTTTTGTAACTTGCGCTAACATTTGATTGATAGCAATTTTTTATCTTTTTAAACGCAGCCTGAAGCCAGCGGCTCCAGCGGTTTTGCTTCGGAAGACTAAAGTCTTTCCTTCGCTGTTTTTTAGTTTCAAAGTTACCAGTTACCAGTTACCAGCTCATTGGCTACTATTTCACTGGATACTGGCTCCTTAATTCTTTTATCTTTTATCTTTCAACTTTCATCAGCCATGAAAAGAATTTTGCTCAGTGTTTTAGGCCTGTTCCTTATGCAAATCGGTTTTGCTCAAAACTTCAATTCCGATTTTCTGGATGGCCGCCTTATGTTCCGTTTGAAAACGGAAGCAATTGCTTCTGTTGATGGGGCAGTCCAAATGGATCCGAATATTTACAGTCTGACAGAGGACCTGAAAGATTATCCAATTCTTGAGGCGATTTTCGCTGAATATGGTGTTGTAAAGTTTGAACGCCCAAGTTATTTTACAGGTAAAAAAGATCTGCAGCGTATTTTTCGCGTAACATTTAACGATCATGCTAAAATTGACGAATTGCTCAATAAGCTGAAATCATTAAATATTATTGAATTTGTTGCAAAAGAACCAATTTACAAAACTGGATTTATTCCAAATGATACCAATCATACAGGTACAGATAAATGGTATCATACCCTTGTCGGTTCAGAGAATGCATGGAATATAAGTCTCGGCAGAAATGGTGTTAAAATTGCCATTATAGACAATGCTGTTTTTTCAACGCATTTAGACCTTACCACTTTCAAACAGTATGATGTTGCCGACAATGACAACGATGCAACTCCGCCAACGGTGTACACCAGCGATATGGGATGGTCTCATGGTACACACTGTGCAGGTTTGGCAACTGCCGATATCAACAATTCAAGAGGTATTGCCTCTTTGGGAGGAAATGTCGAACTGATTGGCGTAAAATGTACGCCTAATTCAGCTCCCAACTCCGGTGCACTCTGGTATTCTTACGAAGGAATCCAGTGGGCCTGTCAAAATGGTGCACATGTAGTGAGCATGTCATTCGGCGGTCCAAGTTCAAGTGCTGCATTGCAGGCATTGATCAACGCCTATCCGGAAGTTGTGTTTTTGGCAGCAGCAGGCAATGACGGCAACAGCACAGTTCAGTACCCCGCAGGTTACAATAATGTAATCGGTGTAGGATCCGTAGATGCCAATAATTCCCGTTCCAGTTTTTCCAATTTCAATGGCGGAACAACTTTTGTTGATATCGCTTCTCCAGGCGGATTTTCCAACGGCGGTCTATTGAGCTCAGTTTATACAACTGGAGCAAACTCTTATGCAAAAATGGGTGGTACTTCTATGGCTACACCTTTTGCTGCGGGCCTTGTTGGTCTTATGTTGAGTGTGAATCCAATATTGACCCCTACTCAGGTTCTAAACTGCCTTATATCTACTGGTGTGGCAATTAACCAAAATATAGGTCCTAGGATCAATGCTCTTGCAGCGATGCAATGTGTGCAGGCAACGGTAAGTGCCGGTAAGCCGGTTGCTGATTTTCTGGGATTACCCAGATCAATTCAGGAAGGTGATGCAGTTACTTTTTATGACAACTCTGCCAACAATGGAACTGCTATTACAAGTTGGGTTTGGACATTTCAGGGTGGAACACCTTCTACCTTTGTCGGTCAGAATCCGCCTGCTATTAGCTATGCCACAGCCGGCATTTACGATGTTTCATTGAAAGTCACCAATGCTCAGGATTCAACAACGATCAGCAAAACTGATTATATTACAGTTTCTATAGCACCTTACGGTGAATGGATCAGACAAAACTCCGGTTTTACAACAGCAAACCGTGGTATCAATCATATTTCAATCGTAGATGCCAATACTGTTTGGGCCTTGGGTTATGATGGCTCCGGTGCAGCGGCCAATGTTCAGCAGTTTACAAAAACGACGAATGGCGGAGCTACCTGGACACCTGGTACAATCAACGTAGGCAACACTGCTTTGGGAATTTCCATGATCCATGCTTTGGATGCAAATACTGCCTGGTTGGCAGCTTATCCTACAGCAGGCGGACAAACCGGCGGTATTTGGAAAACGACCAACGGCGGCACTACCTGGACCCGTCAGACAACTGCAACCTTCAACAATGCAGCATCTTTTACCAATGTAGTACATTTCTGGGATGCCAATGAAGGCTTCTGTCAGGGTGACCCAATCAACGGTGATTTTGAGATTTACAGAACGACCAATGGCGGTACTACCTGGACTGCCGTTCCCGCCGGAAATATTCCAAATCCACTTAATGCCAATGAATTTGGTTATACCCGCGGAATTGAAGTTGTTGGCGATACTGTTTGGTTTACAACAAGTGTAGGCCGTATCTACCGTTCTGTTGACCGTGGTTTGAACTGGACAGCCCATCAGACTCCGGTTGCTGACTTTGGCGGTGCTGTAACTACAGGAATTACTGCCAATCTCAGTTTCGGTACAGGTCTCAATGGTTTGATTATTGATATCAACGGCATTGTTTACAAATCTACCAATGCAGGTACTACCTGGTCAACACTCCCAACAACCGGTTCTGTTTATACAAACGGTATTTGCTGGGTTGAAAATACCAATATTATTTTCAGTACAGGAGCAGGTGCAGGTACTTCCGGTTCTTCTTATAGCGAAGACGGCGGTTCTACCTGGAATATTATCGATACAGAACAACACCTTTATGTTGAATTTACGACACCTTCTATCGGTTGGTCAGGTTGGTTCAATGCAAGTGCTTCTTCAAACGGTATGTGGAAATGGAATAGCCTTTCCAGTCCTTTTGTCACAGCGTTCAGCGGAACACGTAATGTATGTGTCGGTTCTGCTGTAAACTTTACTGATCAGACTACAGGTGCTACGCCAACCGGCTGGCAGTGGAGCTTCCCCGGAGGTACACCTTCCACTTCAATTCAGCAGAATCCCACAGTAACTTATTCCGTTCCGGGTATTTATCCTGTTTCTTTAACAGTTACAGACGGTATCAACCTAAGTACTTATTCAGATACAGCCTATATTACAGCGGTAACTTTGCCTGCTCAGCCGTCTGCTATCTCCGGAAATGCTGCAGTTTGTCCTTTTGCTGTTGAAACCTATACTGTTACAAATGTACCAAACGTATTCTACACATGGACTTTGTCCAGCGGTTGGGCTGGTACCAGCAGCAGCAATAGCATAAATGTGACCATGAATGACACTTCTGGAGTACTTTCTGTTACTGCCTTTAATGTATGCGGCAATTCTACAGCTTCAAATATCAACATCAGCATCGGTGCACTTCCTGTAGCGAATTTCAGCTATGTGGACAATAACGGTGTTGTTGATTTTACTAATGCTTCAGCATTTTCTTCTTCCTGGTCCTGGAATTTTGGTGACGGTAATACTTCAGCAAATCAGACCCCACAAAATACCTACGATTCAACAGGTACATACACCGTAACATTGGTTTCTTTCAACAGTTGTGGCGATTCTGACACTTCAGTACAGGTTATTACGGTTTCTGTTATTAGCTCTGTCGATGTTTCGGATGCGTTTACTTCTGTTTCACTTTATCCTAATCCTGCCAATCAGGTATTAACTGTTGATGGTCTGCCTACAGCAGCTTATGGTGAAAGCCTTCGTATAATTGACCTATTGGGCAGAACGGTACAGTCTGTGATGGTCAGCAATGAAATTCAGACTTTGGATATCAGCAGCTTGAGTTCCGGTATTTATACTTTGGAAATTAAAGGCAGGGTCTTTAAGTTTGTAAAGCGTAATTAAATTTCAATTTTAATAATAAAAAAGGGCAGTATAGACTTTCGTTTATGCTGTCCTTTTTTTAATTTTTTTAATCAGCTTTTAATCCCGATCTGTCATAGGAGTTGTGATGGATACCAAATAGAAACAGAACCCCGAAGGCTTCACGAAGCAAATAGAATTTCCAAAGTTCGGGTTCCGTCTAACTTACAAATACACTGTTCCCGAAAGGGCCGCTTCTATACCCTTGTGCCTCCGCCAATCTGAAACGCTGCCTACGGCTCATAATTTTTAGTGTTTTTTTAAGCTGGAAATTCAATTCTATGACATATTCATCGCTTATTTTTGGTTAATATATTTTCACTCCGAATGATAATCTTGCGCTGCGCTGCAGCTAAGAAATACTACATACATAAAATGACAAAGGAGGCTAAGGCCTCCTTTGTCATTAAAAACATTAAATTTTACCGCTTAGTATTTCTTCTTTTTCTTTTTATCGCCAAAGCTTAAATCCTTACTATAGGGTTTTGAATCTTTACCGTAAGATTTTCCAGCTTCTTTGCCGTAAGGTTTTTCTTCTCTTTTGAAAGAAGTTTGTTTTACGCGTTCAGAAACAGCAGTCATTTCCTGAGTAACAAAAACAGGAACACCTGAAATCTGTTTTGATCGGAAACCTGCCAGCAATTCTTCTTCAAAGCCAGATTCGATATCGAAAGCGGTGTAATTATCCTCTATGAGGATTTTACCCACCCGTGCATCGCGCAAACTTTTAACAGAATTGAGCAACTCGATAATACGGCCCGGATTTACTTTCTGCGCTCTTCCTACATTGAGGTAAAGTCTAACAAAGCCGCCTTCAGTGCCACTACGTGGAGCAGATCTTTTCTTGTCGCCAAATTCTCTAGGCTCTCTTGGTTCTCTGCTTTCTCTGCCTCCTTCTCTGCCTTCTTTTTTGTAGGCAGGTCTTTCTTCGTATTCTCTGCGTTCGACTTTGTACCCTCTTTCTCCTCTGTCATCGCCTCTATCTGCACCGGCATTGATATCTTCAGCGCCTTTATAGTGTTGAAGCAGTTGGTTGAATTCAAGTGCAACAAAGTTTTTTATAATTTCTTCTTTGCTCATACTTTCCAACTTGCCATAGATAGCAGGTAAAAAGCTGCTGATTTGTTCATCATCAGTCTGAACTGTCTGCATACGGTCTATCAAATAGAGAAGTTGATTTTCACAAACTTCTATACCGGTAGGAACTGGCTTACGCTCAATTTTTTTGCCTAATTTACGTTCGAAGAAAACGATACGTTTCAATTCTTTTGTATGTAGGATGGACAATGAAACACCCATTTTTCCTGCACGTCCTGTACGACCGCTACGGTGGATATAAGATTCCACATTATCAGGCAGTTCCATATTGATTACGTGAGTAAGATTGTCAACGTCGATACCGCGTGCAGCAACGTCAGTAGCAATAAGCATCTGAAGGTGTTTGGTGCGGAAGCGGTGCATAACTAAGTCGCGCTGTGCCTGAGATAGATCTCCGTGAAGTGCATCTGCATTATAACCATCTTCAATGAATTTATCGGCAATTTGTTTGGCATCCTCACGTGTGCGGCAAAATACGATAGCATAGATATTCGGATTTAAATCTGCAATTCGGCGAAGCGCATTGTATTTGTCTTTTGCCTTTACTACATAGTATTCGTGGCTGACATTTGCAGTAGTGGTATTTTCTTTCTGAACACTTATTCGCAACGGTTCCTTCATATAGTTTTGAGCCATGCGTTCGATCTCTCTAGGCATAGTGGCTGAAAACATCAAAGTTTTGCGTTCTTTAGGTGTATGCTCCAGGATAAATTCCATTTCTTCCAAAAAGCCCATTGATAGCATTTCATCTGCTTCGTCCAATACAACCCAATCAACAGCTTCAATGTCGAGGATTTTGCGACGAAGCATGTCACACACACGGCCGGGAGTTCCGACTACAATATGAGCACCTCTTCTGAGCAGACGTACCTGTTTGTCAATGCTTTCTCCTCCATAAACAGCTACAGTGCTAATGTGAGGTAAAAACTTCGTAAAATCCTTGATGTCGTTAGTAATCTGTAAACAAAGTTCGCGAGTAGGGCATAGAATAATTGCCTGAACTTTATCATTTTTGGTATTCACATGATGGATAATCGGAAGACTGAAGGCTGCAGTTTTACCTGTTCCGGTGGCTGCAAATCCGATAATGTCCTGTTGTGAATCGAGTAAGGCAGGAATTGAAGCTGCCTGAATAGGAGTGGGCTGAGTGAAACCAAGCACTTCTACGGCTTGTAAAATTTCCGGCTTGAGACCCGTTTCTGAAAAATTAATCATAAAAGATGTAGATGGTAGTAAGTACAAAAAAATAAAACTGTACTGACATACCGGTTAATTAAAACTCCGGTTTGTTCTGCCGATAATCGTGCCAAAAAACAAAGATTTTTACTTGCTCCCCGAGCGTTATCCGCGAGTTGACGGATAAGTGCACGATGTATGTCGAAAACGCGCCGAAAATGATATTCATGGAAAGTCTTTTACTTTCGCAGCGCAAATATAGGGTTAAATTTCGATATTATTTAAAGTTTGTTGTTTTTTTCAAAAATTGTAGAGCTGTAATTTGACAGGACTTAAAATTTGAAAAGAATTTGAAAAATTATTTGTAACTTTTTACGTCCCTGTAATTATGTAAGTACAAGTTTATCTTGATTGCTGCCTTGCCGAAGGAAATAAGAAAAAGAACATTATTGGACGCCCACTTATAATGTTTTAGATCCAACATTTCTTTCGGCTTTATTTTTTTGTCTAAACCTAAAAAAAACTCCGACTGCAATTTTATTTGCGGTCGGAGTTTAATTTTTTCTTTAAAAGAAATTATACTTCGAGAGGTATTTGAATTGAAGCAAAAAATTCTTTTTTATACTGTTCCGTATCGAATTTCCCACTGAAACCAGATGTAACAGTGCTGCTGCCGGTGTCTCTAATGCCGCGGCTGGAAACACACATGTGTTTTGCATCTATGTAGATTGCAACATCATCTGTATTTAGTACCTGTTTAAGTTCCTCCAAAATCTGCATTGTCAAACGTTCCTGAACTTGAGGTCGTTTTGCATAGTATTGAACGATACGGTTTATTTTTGATAATCCTATAACGTGGCCGTTGGAAATATAAGCTACATGGCAGCGTCCGTAAATTGGCAGAAAATGATGCTCACAGGTGGATTGCAAAAGAATATTTTTCTCAACAAGCATCTGATTGTATTGATATTTATTTTCAAAAAGGGCCACACCGGGTTTGTTTACAGGGTTCAAGCCGCTGAATATTTCCTGAACGTACATTTTGGCAACCCTGTAAGGTGTTCCTCTCAAACTGTCGTCCGAAAGGTCGAGTCCCATAATGTCCATTATCTCTCTAAAATGAGCCTCAATCTTTTCAATTTTTTCTTCGTCAGTTAAATCAAAAGCACCTTCTCTCATAGGTGTTTCTAAAGATGTCAGGATGTGTTCATCCCCCATTTCTTCGTAAATGTTAATAGTTTTTTCGGGTTTAATTGAGCCGTTCATTGGTAATTGAATTTAAATTATTATTAATAAGCAGATAAAAAATTCAGAAAAAGCTCCGCTTAATAATTAAAATGAATAAAAGTTATATCTGAATAATGACGAAACAAGATGTTCTTTTATTTTGTTTAATAATTTTAGAAAATAATGTAAAATAAGTTAAACACAATGTCAAAAGTCATTATCGTTGGTTCAGGTATGGGTAGCCTTAGTGCAGCCTGTTTGTTGGTAAAAGATGGTCATGAAGTTCAAGTTCTGGAACAAAATTATTTGCCCGGAGGGTGTAGCAGTTCCTATTTTCGTCAGGGTTATATCTTTGAATCTGGAGCTACAACCTTAGTCGGATTGGATAAAGGTATGCCATTGCGTTATCTTTTTGATGAAATTGGTCTTGAAATTGACGCTGAGCTATTAAAAACTCCTATGAAGGTATATTTGAAATCAGGCGAATGTCTGACAAGATATACCGAATTGGAAGCCTGGATAAGAGAAGCAGAGTCAGTGTTCGGACTTCCAGGTCAACGAAAATTTTGGGAATTTTGTTTCAAAATAAGTCAATTTGTTTGGAATACTTCGCTCAAACAACGCAATTTTCCCCCTTCTTCTTTAAAAGATCTTATTGGAATAATAAAGGGATTTCACCCTTCTCAGTTGAGATACGCCCCTTGGGCTTTTTGGACTATGGAAGATTTGCTTAAAAAGTTTGGACTTCAGGATAATCAAAAATTCAGAGACTTTGTCAATGAACAGCTGCTAATAACAGCACAGAATTTTACGGAGGAAGTAAACGTACTTTTCGGCGCAACGGCACTTTGTTATACCAATTACGGCAACCACTATGTTTATGGCGGTATGATTCAAATGATAAAGCCTATGCTGGAATGGTTGGAAATAAAAGGTTCCAGTATTCAGCTCAGAACTGCTGTTGAAAAAGTGAGTTATGAACATGGTCAATACCATGTTAAAACAAACAACGGAAATTTTGTTGGAGATAAAATACTGTTTGGAATTCCAATTAATAATGTTTTGGAAATTTTTCCGGATGAAAAACTAAATCGGAAATTCAGGAAAAAACTGTTGCCTGCAGAAAAACTGCATTCGGCTTTTCAGATTGGCATCGGTTTTAAACGCCAGCCGGGTTTTGAACCCAAATGTTTGCATCATCAAGTACATCTGTCTGAGCCCTTGCCTGAAATTGGATCTCATTCTGTTTTTCTGAGTTATAGTCACCCGATCGATTGGTATCGGGCACCTTTGGACAAAATGGTAGCTTCTATCAGCTGTCATATTCCAAATCCCAATCCCGTAAAGGAAATTGATAAAACAGCAATTGCTGAAATAATCCTTACCGAACTGGATAGTCTAGGCCTGATTCTAAGAGCGAACATAGAATATATGCATGTTTCCGGCACTGCAGCCTGGGAACGTTGGACAGGAAGAAAATATGGTTTTGTTGGCGGTTATCCGCAGTATAAAAATATAAAACCCTGGCAGATGCTCGATGCAGTTCTTGATGGGCGAGGAGCTTATATTTGCGGTGATACGGCCTATCCGGGGCAGGGAATTCCGGGTGTTTGTTTGAGCGGGATTATTGCTTATGAGAAAATGAAAAAATAAAATAATCAGTCTACAAAAGTTTCTCGGATTACAGCTTTTACTAATGAAATTGTAGTTGAATTAATAGATTCAAGTGTTTTTAAAATACTGCTTTTGTCTGTAATTCTTATTTGGTCTACTATAATCCAATTCTTTTCACCCTCTAAATCAAATTCAATTCGCGTTGGATATTTTTTTGACTGAGTAATGGGGCAAACAACAACAGTTGCCAAATTCCTATTCATTTCATTTGGAGATACAATCAAACAGGGACGTTTTTTTCTTTATCTCGCTACCAATAGTTAGATCTAAGTTTACAATCAGAACCTGATATTGTTTATAATTTATCATTAATCCCAATTTTCATCTTCAAAAAAGGCATCAATAAGTAATTTGTCAACACCATTTTTATGCATTTCAGTGAATGCCATATCCCAATTTTGTCTTGGTTTATTTATAGGTTTAATAATAAAGTAACCTTCTTCCTGAACAATTTCAACTCTATCCTCTAAATGATATTTATCCAAAAGTATGTTGTTGAGTATAATACCTTTAGAATCGCCTATTAGTACAATTGAAGTTTTCATATTAATTGAAAATTGTAAATTAAAAAAATACTAATTTAAATATACACAATTAAAACTGCAAATGCAAATAGCTTTCATTAAAACTGAAAATAAATAAAAGGCTGAACATTAGCATCCTGCAACTGTATGGACAATTGAATTGCTAAAATAAACAGTATTGCCTTACCCAAAATAGGCATTCCGGCAAAATAATCAGACATACGATTTTTTTCCTTTAAGGAAACAAAATGCAATCCGAAACCGAGCAGGAGCATGATAATCAACAACGGCCTTACTGTAAAGAAGGGTTGGAAATAAGTCCAACTGAAATCTGTAAACATTTTGGCCACAGAAAGTGAGGCAGAATCGAAACTGTCGGCACGGAAATAGACCCAAAGAAAAGCAACAAAATGGAAGGTCAGTGCCCATGATAGGGCAGTAGTGAGTCCGGGTATTTTTTTGTAGTTTCTAACGTATTTTGAGAAAAATTTGTGGACAATCAGTCCCAGGCCATGCATGAATCCCCAGAAAACGAATTTCCAGTTGGCACCATGCCACCAGCCGCCAATGAGCATTGTCAGCATCAGATTGATATAAGTAAAGAGTTTTACAGCTCTGGAATCATGACTTTTTGCATAAAAATATCCGGCAATCAGCAATACAGCATGCACCGGAATCAGCCACCAATACTGTGTGATGATGACAGAAATTGCCATAAAAACTACTGTAAGAATCACTGCTCCGCTTCCTGCTCCGCGATTTCCGCCAAGTGGTATATACACATAATCGCGCAGCCAAAATGACAGCGAAATATGCCAACGGCGCCAGAATTCGGTAATATCCAAAGACTGATAAGGGCTTTTGAAATTGTCCAGCAGTTTGAATCCCAAAATCAAAGAAAGACCGATTGCCATGTCGCTGTAGCCCGAAAAGTCGCAGTAAATCTGCAAGGTATAGGCATACATGGCTATCCAGTTTTCAAATCCGGAATAACCGCCCGGATTGCCATAAACCAAGTCGGCATATTGTGCCACATAGTCGGCTATAATGGCCTTTTTGATAAATCCTTTCAGGATAAGAAAAAGTCCTTCACCAACCTGTTGTCTGGAAAATTCAATACGCTCTCTGATCTGCGGAATAAAATCGGATGCGCGGACGATAGGCCCGGCTACCAATTGCGGAAAAAAGCTGAGGTAAAAGGCAAAATCCAAAAAATTATTGCAGGCTTTCAATTCCCCTTTGTAAACATCGATGAGATAACTCATGGTCTGAAAGGTAAAAAAGGAAATTCCAACAGGCAATATGATCTTCAGCGGTTCAAATTTTCCTCCGGCCAGATCATAAATGGTATCCAAAAAGAAATTGGTGTATTTGAAATAGAGCAGAGCACCTAAATTGAGCAGAACTGAACTGATAAAAATAAACTTGGCCAAAGGTTTTTTCTCCTCTTTTGCCAATTTCTCCAGCCAAATGGCAATGAAATAATTAAATAGGGCCGTAGCACCCAATAATAGGACAAATCCGCCACTGGATTTATAATAAAAAAAGAAGCTAAAAACTGTGAGCCAGGCAATTCGCCAATTTATTTTATTGAAAATCCAGATATATACTGCCAGAAAAAGTGTAAAAAACAGTAGAAACTGCCCGCTATTAAAAATAATTGGGGCCTTTTTGTCGAAAACAAATAATTCTGAAAGATTCTGAAGCAGGATGCTGATGTCCATATAATATATTGAGAATAAACTGAAATTCTAAAATCAAAAACCTTTTACCTTAGTTAATACTGTCTTTTGGGACGTTCGCCGGGACTGTTTTTTGAGTGTCCTTCGTTAGTGGAGGAATTGGTTTTATCGGATCTTTCTTAACAGGAATGTTTTCGTTTTTATTTTCAGCTGGCTTTTTATCCGGTTGAACTACTTGTGCATCGTCTTTGCAGATATTGGTAACGTCTCCCTGATTCAGAATTCTCACAGTAAATTTGTTCTCTCTGGCCGGGGCACAAACAGCCGTAGTGGGTGCATAGGGTCTTGCCGGCATACTGTCTTTTGGATGCACAAGCAGCAGTTTTTTCCTGTAAAGACATTCTGTTTTATGCCAAACAGCAATAGAATCTGCCCAAATTGCAGCTGCTGCCTTTGTTGGGTGAGCGCCATCTTTTCCGCGGGCTAATTTCTCACGGAAATGTGAAGAATTGTAGAAACGGCTTTTGCCTATATTTCTTTCAATAATTTCATTGATCCCGGAGTCGTCTTTCCAGTTTGGCGGACCGATCCAGATAAAAGGAACTTTAGCAGAATCTGCTTCAGCTATGATACTTTTTATGAATTTTTCCCTTTTGGCAATGCCCTGTATAAACAATTCATTGGAACCTAAGGTAAACCAGATAATATCGGGCTTATATTCTTTTATTAACGTAGTCAGCCGTTTAGTATCGCCCCAGGCTAGGGTGGTAGAACTGTACCAGGTGCAGGTCATGATTTTATGACCATTTTTCTTAGCAAATTCTTCCCAGGCAAAACGCATCTGTTCTGTCATGGAGTCGCCGCAGAGCAGGATATACTTTGAAGTACTGTCAACGGGGGAATCTTCCGTCTCGTCTTCTATTTTATTGGCTGCGATAAGCAGCGAATCAATATTTTTGTCCGGAACGCTGTCTCTTTCAAAAAGGGATTTTACATTGGCCTGTTCCAAGACTGTTTCAAAACTGAACGGTTTTTTAGCCAGTCCATAACATGTAAATACCGTGATGATGAGCACCATTAGGAGCAAAACTTCAAACAAAGGTTTGCGCTGATTCCAAAAGTTATTTGACATATTTAAAAATATCTGTTGCGAAAGTTTCGGTAAAGGTAAGATTTTTGGAATGTTTGAATCTTCAATGCTTCCAAAATAATTGCAGATGCCAATTTTTTTAACGAAATTTGCGTTCGCTGAATTTAATTTGGTTCAAAATCCTATTTCAGCTCATTTTAATCACTGAATACCGAAAAAATGACATTTGAGGAAAGATGCGCTGTTATGGGCAGATTGGGCGATTGGTTGCTGTCTCCGGAAAATCAATCAGAGTTGGAAATGTTATATCGGAGAACTTTTGCTGATAATGGATGGTTCAGTTCTGATCAGTCGGCCTATGCAATTCATCAGATCGCAAGCTGTTTTCTCAAGGAGAAAGCCCTTTTGGAATGGGCTTCAGCAGATATTAAACATTATCCACAGGCTGTTCAGCAAAAAGTGGGATTGATACTTGCCGGAAATATTCCTGCCGTCGGATTCCACGATCTGCTCTGTTGCTTCATTTCAGGACATAAAGCATTGATTAAATATTCAGATAAAGACAAGGTACTCATTCCGTTTTTAATCAAGAAACTCATTGAATTGCGCTCCGATTCTGCCGAATATCTTGAACCTGTAGAAAGGCTGCAGCAGGTTGACAAAGTCATTGCAACTGGCAGTGATAATTCATCGCGGTATTTTGAACATTATTTTGCCAATGTACCACATATTATTAGGGCCAACAGAAACTCTGTAGCTGTGCTGCATGGTGATGAAACAGCTGAAGATTTGGCAGCCTTGGGTGAGGATATTTTTCGTTATTACGGACTGGGCTGTCGCTCTGTTTCCAAAATCTATGTACCCCTTGATTTTAAATTGGAGTACTTTATGGAGCAGATGGATAAATTTAGCCCCCTTCAATTGTTAAATTCAAAATATCAGAATAATTTCGATTATAACCGCTCTGTTTATCTTTTGAACGGAACCAAGCATTGGTGCAATGATTCGCTCATTCTTATGGAGGACAAATCTATGCTGTCGCGCATAGCCACACTGCATTTTGAATATTATGATTCCAAAGTAAAACTTGTAGAAGAATTGCAGGAAATTATGCCTAAAATTCAGTGTATTGTTTCAAGATATCCCTTAAAAAAAATACATACAGGTCAGGATGGCGATTTTCTTACTACCTTTATGCCCGGCGAGAGTCAATTGCCAAAACTGAATGATTATGCAGATGGTGTTGATACCTTGCTTTTTTTACTACAATAAGCACTCAATTTCAATTTAATAAATCAAAATATTATCACATTTTTTTGCCCTTAGACTATTCTTCTATCAGGCGAAATTTTTAAAAAAGAGGACAACTATGATTGTTTATCTCACGAGAAAAGAAACTTTTAACGCGGCACATCAGCTTTGGGTGCCGCAATGGTCGGAAGAAAAGAACTTCGAAGTTTTTGGCAAATGTGCCAATAAAAATTTCCACGGACACAATTATGATCTTTATGTCACCGTGAAAGGAACGCCTGATCCTGTGATCGGATTTTTGATGGACGTAAAACATCTGGGTAAACTTATTCAGGAAAAAATCTGCGATGTATTGGACCACAGTAATCTGAACAAGGATGATAACTTTCTTCCGGATGGCATTCTGCCGACAACGGAAAATTTGGTCATTTACATTTGGAAGGAATTGGAATCTCATATTCCCGGCAATGTAAAACTGCATTGTATCAAGCTTTGGGAAACGGCAAAGATTTATTGTGAGTATTACGGGGACTAAGATTTAATTTGAGCACCGTACGGAGAGAGCTTAACTATTAGAGAATTTTTAGACCTACATATTTTTATTAAAAAAAAGCTGCACCGATTTTTTTCGAAGCAGCTTTTTGCATGTATTGTTAAATTGTAGATTATATGGCGATGACTAATTGCGATCTTTACAATATCGAATTATTTAAAAAAGCAGCTAATTTTCATTTGGTGAAAAATTATTAAACTAAATGTATTTACAAATTTTTTTATTCTACCAACTGTGCGTCTTTTAGCAGATAGGCCATTTTCATGTAATCCAACTCATTCAATTCCAGTCTTCCTCTTATTTTTACGACAGTTTTGCTGAATGGAATCGGCTTTTTGGGATAAACTTCCATTACTGATTCAGGACCCGCACCTTTACAGAAAAAACAGGTTGCAGTGGGGAAGGCTGAAAGCATAAACATAGTACCGTTACCTCTTTCGCCAACAGCGCCGTGTACAATGTCATTTGGAATGATATAGCCTACCATTTCAATGATTTTATTGTCGTATTTTTTTATTTCAGGGGTGAACATCGGACGCATAGCCACATCGTCAATTGCGGCATCGTAGGTGATATCGAAACGCAGTTTCAGGAAAATTTCCCAAAGTCCGCCTGCTGACTGACCCAATACTTCTTCTCTCGTTTTAAACATTTCTTCAGGTTCCTTCAAGGCATCAAAATCCTTCTCGGAATAACCCTCGGCGTATTCAGTATAACCATCTTTAATTTTGCTTTTGTCGTTGACAAGCAATGAAGGCCGACGAGGATCCTGATAGTCATTATCAACCTTATCACCTGAAGTTGTGTCAGTCTGTTCCAAGGAAACATTTTTGGGCCCCCAGATCAGATCGGGCCTGATGAGCAGTACAACTACTGCGAAAAGGAGGGCAAAGCCAATGTATTTATACCACATTTATTCGATTTGAGAATTTGAAAATTTGAAAATTATTCACATTGCTTTAAGTTTTCTAATGTGTCAAATTACAAATCAGATTTATTTAATTTGAGGATAATAATCCTTGGAATCACTATAAAGCTTATTGCCTCCATCATTCATTAAAACTAAAGATCAACAGAATGGTTCCTGATAACAGTGCCGTTAAGAAAACTTTTAACATCCATACGTTTTCGCTTATCGGCCTGAAGATCCAAAATTTCCAACCAACCGTCTGTACAGGCAATTCTTAGGTATTTTTTTCCGTCAGTACTAATTGTTCCAGGGGATTGTTCATGTGATTCGGGAAGTTTTGCACTGCGGTATATTTTTAATTTTTCTCCATCTACCATGCTCCAGGCAACCGGGTGAGGACTTAGTCCGCGAATAAAATCATGTACCTTTTTTACCGGCTGATTGAAATTGATACGGCAGGTTTCATGAAATATTTTTGGCGCCATTGTCGCCTTTTCATCCGATTGCGGCTGAGTTTGATAGTTGCCGTTTTCTAAAGCTTTAACAGATTTTAAAGTCAGTTCTGCACCGATATGCATCAGTCTTTCATAAACTTCTCCAACCAATTCATCTTCTCCGATAGGCGTTTTTGTCTGAAAAAGAATATCGCCTGTATCAATTTCATGCTGTAAGAGGAAAGTTGTAACACCGGTTTCCGTTTCACCGTTTATAATTGCCCAGTTGATAGGGGCTGCGCCGCGGTATTTGGGTAGGAGAGAGCCATGCAGATTCATAGTGCCTAAGCGCGGCATATTCCAAACCTTTGTTGGTAACATTCTAAAAGCTACCACTACCTGTAAATCTGCATTCAGACTGCGCAGTTCTTCCAAAAAGGCTACATCGTTCAGCTTCTCCGGCTGCAAAATATTTAAGCCTTTTTCGAGGGCGTATTTCTTGACGTCCGATTCCAAAAGGGTTTTGTTGCCGCGTCCGCCCCATTTGTCGGTGGCAGTGACAACTGCTACGACATCATAGCCATTTTTAATCAGTATATCGAGAGAGGGTACCGCAAAGTCAGGTGTCCCCATGAAAACTATCTTCATTAAGAAAAGATAAAAGGATGAAAGATTAAAGATAAACCGATCTCGTCCCAAAGACAAGAGAGCTCTATAAAGATAAAGCTGCCTGGACAATAGTGAA
>CAINVS010000475.1 GCA_903854205.1 uncultured Bacteroidota bacterium
ATTATTTTGTAATGTCCCTAATACGGAATGAAACATTGAAGGATAGAACACAATCCGAATATAGTTTTCGCGCTGATAATTTTACATCAAAACCTGTATCCTCATCATTGAAAAGAACTTAAAACCTCCCCACCATAAAAAGGGCAGCCAACCACACAAAATTAACCGCCCTTTTATTCTGCCAATATTAGGCCTCAATCAAATATCCAAAAATTACATTATACTTTGAATTGCCCATGTTTTTCAACTCCAGATAGGCTACGGTTTCATTCAAAAAGTAAAAACAATTTGATCTTCTTCCATAACGCATATCATCAATACCAATTAAAACTATTTGCAGCCCGGAAGGAGAAAACAGCATCTGAGTATCTCCCACATATACATTGGATTCAGTGCCCGGATCATAGCTGATGTTTCCGAATAAAATATCACCATCGCTGCCGCCCTGTGTTCTAGCTGTAAAATACTTCTCGGAACGGACCTTGAACAATGCATTATTGGTGACTGTACCCGTAGTAACAGTGATATCGTCATCAACAACTTCTAAGGTAACACCATTTCTCAGGTCATAAGTTGTAGGGCTGCCCTGTTCCCAACTTACCTCTAAATAATAGCCGTCTACAAACTTTAATGTCGTAAATGCTGCCATAATAAATTGTATTTTTTTTGGTTAGTGCCTACTCTATTCTATTTTCAGGCTTTTCGGCTTGGGCCTGTCAATCTATTCTGTAAATAATATTTGTAATACAATGTAGTGATCCACGCATGTTTGCCAAAAGACTATAATCGTTTTTCATTTGAAATACAGAAAAACCAAGCGCTTCAAAAATAAATTTATTTTGTATAGTAAATGTTGGCAGCAAGGAAATTCCCATACCTGCAACTTTGTAGTTAGGCAGCCAAACATTTTTAATTTTTTTCGAATCTCTGTTATAAATTTCAACAAGGCAATTATTAAAACTGGCCCAATTCCAGTTTCTTTGCCATTTCCCTAGGTCGTACCTAAATTCTTCAAAAACAATTAAAGGCATTGGATTGCGTATAACTGTAAATTTTCGCTGTGTATTTTTCTCCAGATTCGATATGATACTATTAATAACCTTTGCTGTTTCGTTAATAATCAGGTTGGCGAACTCCAACAGATCTGCGGCTGTATCGTCATTGGGAATAAAACCCAGCACAGGTTCAGCTATCAATATATATTCTATTCCATTTTCAGCGCCGGCAAGTGTTATGAATAAATCGATATGAAAAATGCCCTGATGCCGGTCAAAGGCGCTGTAAAAATTAATAAATCCGTCACTTGTTGTTTTTCCTTCAGCCCGAAATCCTGACATTTTATAATCTGAAACTATTGGAATATAGTCAATATCGCCTAAACAACTTTTTAATACATCAATATCTTTATTTGCATTAGCATTACCAAAAAGCGCGTATTGGTCGGCCTTTAAAATATTCCCTCCTGTCAAATTCAGATTAACAGACTGCCAACTTATATTTTCTTTTACTTTAATTAATTCCCCGGCCAAATATCTGTTTTGAGGCTGAGAGCAGGTTGTTAAAAGTAAGGTTCGCTTATCAGCTGTTTTTAAGCTTAAAAAAGCATCCCTTGTCCATGGATTAAGTTGTTTTACACCCGATGCTATAAAATAGAGCATAGGTTTTTGAAGGCTGTTTAATATTTCACTAAATTCCTCTGCCTGTTTATCATTTTCAGCCTTCGGATAAAACAGCAGTATTTCCTTGTCCGTCCCAAAAACTTCAATCAGTTCCCTAAAATAGGATTCATAAGGAAAGTTTTTTATTTGTAAAGGAATGGCCAATATAAGTCCATCTATTCTTCCATAAACTGAAGATAACAGTTCACTGTTTTTGCTAATTTTCATTCATAGTCAGTTCAAAATATAGAAACTCATTATCTGAGATAAGCGAACTCTCCTGTGGAATATTATTTCCGTAAGCATGCTCCCAAACGGGAATTGAATTATTTATCAGCAATGTCAGGTCTGTTAAATCAGTCCGGTTGATATTTTTTGAGTTATACAGAAAAATTGAAAGTCTTTTATAGGCAAATACATTGAATACTATTGGTGTAGCGTGTAATATCCTGTTGTTGTTCTTACTGAGTTTCAACCAAAGTAACTCATTCTTCTCATTTTTTACTAAGCTGTCATTTCCATTCAAATTCTCCAACACCAAGAAAATTCCAAATTCCGCAGAGGGGTTAAAGAACTCGGGACAGAGTGTATCAGTATGTTTTTTAAACATCAGACTTTTAATGGCTTAGATTCAAGTTATAAATGCAACTTTTAGTTGGGAATACCAATTGAGAAAAAATTTAACAGAAAAACGGGAAGCGGAAAAAAATAACCGCCCCCACGTTTTGCTGTACGGTTAAATTTCCCTTTCTTGCTCCTCGACCA
>CAINVS010000476.1 GCA_903854205.1 uncultured Bacteroidota bacterium
CTTTACGATACTGGGATTTTTCAAAGATTGCTTGGATTGGAATTGGGTGATATGATGATACAAGATGATTTTACAGCCATCAACAAAGGAAATATTGTTGAGCTTTCGGTAGGTTTAGAATTGATAAAAAACACCGACCCTTTTGAACCTGCTCATCTGTATTACTGGCATCGCGAAGCGCAAAATAGCCAGGCGGAAGTTGACTATGTTATCCAATCCGGAAATGAGATTTATCCCATAGAAGTCAAATCGGGAACGAAAGGAAGTATGCAGAGCATGTATCTTTTTATGAAAGAGAAAAAAATTATGATTGGTTACAGACTCTCTTTTGAAAATTTTTCTAGTATGGATTCTGTTAAAATAATGCCTGTTTATACGGCAGGGAAATTAAGCAGGAGATGATAATTTTGTCCAAGATTGAATATAGTACCCCATATTCTAAAAATTGAATTAAATGTCATCAATAATTCTTCCATGCCAATTTTCTAAATAATATAAAGCAAACTCATCAGGAATCCAGACATTTTCATCCGACCAAGGCCAGTTTTCTGTATCCCAAATAAAATCATCTTCCATTTCCTCCATGAGTTCTTCATTTACAATTATCAAGTCATCTTCCTCGTCATCTTGGGTTACAATTTTATAAAGTGATTGGTGTAATTCATTGAATGCGTCTTTATCAAATGCATTCAACTCCAGAATGGGTTTATAATCAAAGAAGGTTATATCGCCTTTTTCGACTTCATCATTTTCAATTTTGCCTTGCCATCCTCGCACTGCATCATCCAAATGGTAACGCATAAAACCAGACACTTGATCTTCATCGTCCAATTTGAACTTTGCAAAAAGTTCTGAATCTTCTCTTTCCCCACCACCTGGTTCAAGAATCATAAAATAGGACCAGCCTTCTTTTTTAATGGTTAATACGATTTGAATAAGTTGATTGGAGTCTTCTTCACGGAAGAGGATGTAATCGATGTTGGGGTATTGCATATCTTTTTATTTTAAGTAAATTTTATTAAAGACCTTGAGGTTGGTATAAAGTGTATCTATGTATACTACCTCCTTTCAATTCACTAAAAGTGAAGATTAATCTTGTTGGTTGATTTTTAAAATATCTGTGTAGTTGATTAAAAATAATCCATTCATTAATCTCCGATGAAATAATTCTTCCATGATTTACATATGTCGGATGACTTATTATCTCTATTTCTACTCCAAATAGATTAATGAATAACTTCTTAATTTCACTTCGATTTGTGGATTGTCTACTCTCAAACTAAATTGACTATAGTTACCGTCTTTACTTTTTGCACCTTGTGGGCAGACAGATAGAATTAAATGACTCATTGATTTTTATGTTTTTTATTTATTTGAGTAATTTTTAGTACCCAAATCCCTTCTTGATGTATAAATAATAGTTGGTCTTCTTTAGGAATTTGTACGAAATACCCTCCAGTTAAAGGAGGAACTTCTCCTTCGATTTTTAATTGTTTAAACCCTTCATTATTATTTAATTCCCAACATGACATATTGGCTTTTGG
The DNA here is from genome assembly GCA_903854205.1 of uncultured Bacteroidota bacterium. Classification (GTDB taxonomy): domain Bacteria; phylum Bacteroidota; class Bacteroidia; order Chitinophagales; family Saprospiraceae; genus Saprospira. The sequence goes on from CAINVS010000476.1 coordinate 1,545, forward strand.
AATTGCATCCTGACCATAATTAGGAGAAGGTATTGAACCAGCCCAATTCACAACAATATTCAATTTACTTAAATACCCCATCATACCTTCATGTTGAAAAGATTCATGGTTAGGAGATAAAACTTGTTTCCATTCCAAAGTCTTCAAATCCAATTCATGTGCGTCGCGTAACCAGATAAAAAATCCCAATTCTGTTGGACTTGGCAATCCCATTCTGACTTTATGTTCACGCTGCAATCCGGTATCGCTACTAATCCCTGAAAGCAAAATAACTTTTTCACCATTTACAATTGGCAACATTTGACCATTACGTGGAAATGGCGAAATTCCTGGTTTGTTTTCCTTTAATTGAATCCATTTTCTTTCAGTAATATCATAAGCCCACAGCCAGTTTTTATATGTGTAGTATCCATAACCTCCAAATTCAAATAATCGATTATTTACTGGATCAAACCCAAATGAAGCACCACATGCATGAACATCATGAACACCAAAAGATAATCGATTCCATTTTACAAAAGGTTTTCTTAACTCATAAACAATTGACCGAATAGAAGACCAGGCATAAAAAGCATCTGCTGTTTTATCATAAACAAATCTTCCACATCCTTCAGGCCAATTTTCAGGTTGATACGTTATTCTTTCGTTTTTAGATACATCCCAATAAAGCAACTGCTTTTTTTCAGTGTTAAAAAACCATAATCCATTTTTATCATTCAACCATGAGTTGGTATTAAATCCTTTCAATTCATCTTTATGATTCCACTTAGTCCAAACTACTTCATATCTCGAATCAAATTCTAATTCCGGAAGTTCATCAATTTTGGGAACAGCAATATCAAATCCGCTTGTTTGCCCATTTTGTATTTTTAATATTAATGTTTCTAATCGGTTGCTGATTTGCAAATTTTCATCATAACCACTTGTGTATTTTAATGCTTCTTTCAAAAGCGAAATCGACTGATCTTTTGAATGGCTTGAAATTTCTTTCGCTCTTTCTTCTAAAGAAACAATCAAACAATACAGATAAAAATAATCGGTGTGTTCTCGATTTTTGAAAGGAAGAATATCTGCATATTTACGTAACCATGGAATTGCTTTTTCATAATTTCCTAGAGTATACCAAATTTCTTGTAAATAGTGAATTGCCTCTAATGTTTTGGGATGCGACTTCCCTAAATTTTTATAGGAATAATTAAATGCTTGTTGTAATTGTTCGTCTGCATACTCAAATAAATCGTGATTTACATTTTCAAGCAATGATGGATCTGCTTTTCCCCAACGACCAACGCCTCTTAATCCTCTCCAGAAATTAACTATTCCAATATACAAATCAACTTCTGCCAGTTCTGCGCTTTCATTAGATATTTCTAAAAGAATAGATTTTGCTTTTTGAAAATATTCATTAGATTTAATTACTTGTAATCCTAATGAAAGATATGCACTACCTAATAATTTGAATGTGTGTTTTAATTTATCTTTTTGGGGAACTAATTCCTTTTCTCTAATAGCCAATGCTTTTGTAAGTGCATCCATTGCCGCTAAATAACCATCTCTTCCTGATCTTTTATATTCACTTTCTCCTAATTTCTCAAGTGCAACAACCAAAGATTCCTCATCGCTTCTTTTTTCTGCCTCTTCAATAAAATGAGTATAAAATTTTTTAGCTTGATCTAAAGCGTTTATTTCAGCATAAAAAGAAATAAGGTTTAAAGCATCTTTAAAATCTATTTCAGATTTAGCATTTATTAAACTGGAAATTGTTTCTCTTAGATTTTCAGATTCTTTAATAATACCATCCAATGTATTTATAACATCTTGCTTTTGGTTATTTAACAACAGACCTCGAACAAATTTAATAACCGTCCAATCATTGATTGAAGGATTTTTCATAAGCGCATTAAAAACTACTTCAATTTGCAACTTAAAAAATGCATGAGCCAGAGGATATCTGGCAACTTTTTCCGCTTCTCCGCCAAGGTCAATCATTTCAATAACACGAAATATTTCATTTTTATTGACATCTCTGATTAAACATTGTTCAACACCTTCCTTAGCTCCATTAAGTTTGTTGTGGTCTATGATATTTAAAAGGAATTGAGTCCCTTGTCCGGAAGATTGGTTATAAATAACTTCTCCTAAAACATAATGAAAATATCCCTCTACGGTGAAACTCACATACAATTTTTCATCCTTAACAGATTCAGTTAATACACCTTCTAGCAGCATTTGCTGGTAAGGAGAATCAATTTGAATGCTTTTTACAAAATCGCCGATTTGTTCATCATCAAATAACAAATCTACTGGAAGAACATGCTGTTCCGACTCCAGCATCAACTCAGCTATTCTATAAAGTAAAAGATGGTTGTTTGTCATAAATACAATTCTTCAAATTCTTTTCTAGTTTGTATTGTTAATATATTATCCTTACCCAAAGAGACCTCTCTAATCGTCAAGGCTTTTTGTAATGATTGCTTAGCTTCTTCTTTATTTCCCATATTTAGGTAAATTTTAGACTTATCATAATAGTTCCAGGCCATTTCAGGGCTATCCTCACTAATTTGAAGAAGCTTGCATTTATCTGACTTAAACGAATACTGAAGAGCCTCTTCATATTTACCTAAAAAGTTGAGGGAAACTGCTTTCATTTCATATGGATTTCCCAGCAAATATGTCGTATCTGTTTGATACGATTTTTGTATTATCAAAATGGCCTGATCCAAATAATGACAACTTTTTTCGTACTCACCCTTGAGTGCGAATGCGTATCCTAAGTTCTCCAGATTTTGATATTTATGTATAGAATATTTTCCAAAATCGGATTCAATTAGATTTGTTGCCCTTTGATAAAGCTCAATTCCTTTTTCTAAGTGATTGGTATCGTTACTTTTTAATTCATACCAAGTTTGATAAATCCATCCAGACCAATTGATAAAATAACCATTGTGCTGATTATAAGGCAGACATTTTTGGTAAATCAATTCAGCTTGCTTAAACTCCCCCAACTCCAAGAGTGGATAAATTACATTATAATAATTATCTGCCAGAAGATGTTCAGGGTATTTATAAAGACTTATACTAGTTGAAAATTCGAACGCTTCTTTCAATAGTCCCTTAGACACAAGAACATTATTCAACTCAATGAAAAGAAGTTGCTTTTCTGATAATGTAGAATTCTGGAAATCAATATTTGTATTGTTTGAAATTGATTGAATAATAAACTCAACAAGTTTTTGATCCGAATTATAAAGCATCCATTTTATTAGCAGATTTGCTTTATGATAAGCTGATTTTAAAATATCTGCTTGATTTATTTTGATTGAAAAAATCTTCCAAAATTTCTCTATACCTGCATGCTTATTATTTTCATTCAAGTAGTTCAGAACCTTTAATATCAAAGAGTAATTTTGCTCTGAATCTATTTTTATCAAATAATCTAGAACAAGATTAATATCCCCAACCAAAAATATCACTGCCAAAGGTTTTATACAGATATTTTGATTATAGCTAGTAATGTTGATTAAACTTAACAAGCTTTCATATTTCCCATTACTCACCTCAAGCAATAAACAATTAGATAATCCTTCATGAAGTCCAATTAATTGATTGAATTGAATCAATTCAAATAAATAACTATTTTGCTTTTCTGCAACTTTGTTGTAAATCACCTCGCCCAATATAAAATGAAAATAACCCTCTACTGTGAAACTAACATACAATTTTTCATCTTTTTGGGATTCAGTTAACATACCTACTAGCAGCATCTGCTGATAAGGTGAATCAATCTGTATGCTTTTTACAAAATCACCTATTTGTTCATCATCAAATAATAAATCTACCGGTAACACATGTTGCTCATGTTCAAGCATGAGTTCTGCGAGGCGATATAGAAGGATGTGGTTAGATGTCATAGAGGTTTTCTTTAATCCACATAGGCAATTCGCCCACTTTATTCAATTCACTTGCCAATCGTAATGTGTACTGCACTGATTTCACTGTTGATTCTGCTTCAGGTCCTAAGTCTGGATCATTTTTTCTGATTTCTGCAGATTGTATGTAATAAATCAGGGCTTCTGCTTTATTATCTAGGGCATCAAAACACTGAGCTATTTGAAATGGGTATCCACCCTTTTTTTCTATTTTGAAGCCTTTTAAAAAATTATCGATTGCTTGAATAAAACCTCCTCTTTTTTTCCAAATAGATCCAATAATAAAGTAAAAATTTGCTACATCAGAATGATCCTCTCCCAAGTTTATTATTATTATCTCCAGGCTTTTTTGATAAAACTCTAGAGCTATTTCGTATTCTCCTTTGCAATCCCAGGCAGATCCCAAGTGACTATAAGAACTTGCCACGATAGGATGTATTTCTTCAAAAACATACAACCAAATCGACAATGATTTATTATATAATTCTATTGCTTTTTCGTATTCACCCTTTGACTGCCATGCACTACCAAGATTAATGCAAGATTGGGCAACATCAGGATGTTGATAGCCGTGTAGTTTTATTGCAATATTGTATGATTTCTCGTAGTATACTATCGCCTTGTCGTATTCGCCTTTTAAACACCAAATATTCCCTAAACCATTAAGCGATTGTCCTGTATCAGGGTGTTGCTCTCCATGTATTATTGAGAGAATTGAAAGAGCCCTCTCATAAAACCCTATCGCCTTGTCATAATCGCCCTTTATCTGCCAGACTGAACCCAGGCTATTATAGGAATTTGCAACACCAGGATGTTCTTCTTCAAAAACATGCAACCAAATCGACAATGATTTATTATATAATTCTATTGC
>CAINVS010000477.1 GCA_903854205.1 uncultured Bacteroidota bacterium
ATGCAATCTTACAGCTTACGCACGCTCGGGTGGCACAATTTGGATTATTTTCCTAATATCGAACTTTTTCCGACGAAATTTGAGGTAGAAACAAATATGGAGGCAAAAGTGATTTTGGCATTAAAAAACAGTCGAGTACTTCTGAATTTAGATAGCAAAAACGGTAAGATTTACAGCTATTCCAATGCTAACAGAATGCCTCATGCCGATGCTTATATATTGGGGATAGCAAGCAAAAACGGAGATATATATTTTGCTCAAAAAGAAATTAAAATAGGTGCCAATAATAAAATATCTTTAGTCTTAAAGCGCTGCGACAGTAAAGTGTTCGAAAAGGCTATTGATGAGATTGAAAAGGGATATGAATAGAAAAGAATTTTCATTAAAACCTAAAGGGCAGAAGAACTATTATATTATTCTTTTCTGTAAGTCGATATTTCTTTTGATTCGACCTCCATTGTGCTCTTGTCCTCATTCCAAAGCACATTTATATAAGTCTATTCCCCTTCTTTTAGCCCCATTTGATATGTGCCGCTGATTCGACCCTCTCCCCAATTTTCAATATAACCCCATGTAGTAAAGCCGTAAATCCTATCGCTCATTACTTCAATATTTGCTGTATCTGCTTTTATATAAACAGGGTGGCTTAGGATTATTTTTCGTTTTTCAATTTAAAGAAAGCGTCTATCACTTCGGTGGGGATTCCCTTGTCTCCGGATTTTATTTCTTTCAGATGTTTTAATTTTTTGAGACAATCGGGTAGGGTAGTTATCTCATTTCCCCTTAGGTCTAATACCTCTAAGGCGGTCAGACTACAAATCCATTGAGGAAATTCCTTTAGTCGAAGCTCCGACAAATCTAAATTTTTCAGATTTTTGAGGTTTGTCATAGATTTAGGAAAGTTCCGAATTCTTTGGTACGGAAAAGCATTGTTAGACAAACTTAGCACTTCCAATTTTTTGAGTTTCCCGATAGAAGAAGGCAATTTGGTCAAAGGCATTTGGTTGAGGTATAGTAAAACAAGCTCTTCTAAATTACTCAACTTGGGTGAAATAGAGTTGATTTTATTTCCTCCTAATACCAATACCTTTAACTTTTTGCAGCCCCATACAGCTTCTGGAACTTGTGTTAAATTGTTGGCCATTAGATTTAGAGAATCCAGATTTGGCGGGAGAAATAGGTATTTATCCTCCAGAAGATTCCCCACACAACTCAATACTGAAAGTTTTGTCAACCCATTTATTGTTGCCGGAATTTTTGTTAAACTGTTAAAGCCCATGTTCAAAGAAGTTAAGTTCGGTAATGAACAAATTTCCTCCGGGAAATCCTTAAACTGATTTCCAAATAAATTTAGGGTTTTCAGATTTTTTAATTCCTTAAAAGATTCAGGCAATTTGCTTATTTTATTACTGAAAGCATAGAGCTGTTCCAAATTTTTTAGTAATCCTATCTCCTCCGGCAATGTTTCAATATTTTTATAAGCTATAAACAGAGAATACACCTGATCGGGATTTGAAAGTGCAGATTCTAAAGAAGTATAAGTGCTGTCTCGCTGTGCATATAGAAATATTGGAAAAAGCAGGATACACAAAAATGACTTGTTCATGAAATAATGGTTAAAAGTTTTAAAAACTATAAATCACCGTTTAATGAGGTGAATTTTCTAATTTTGAATAGAAATTTAGAATATCTTTAATACTGCTCATTATATTTATTATTGTGCCATCAAAATCATCCTTTTCATTTTTTAATAATTTCCAACGATAGGATAAAAGTTTAGCAGAATTTTTATCTTTTGAGAAAATAATTGTATCTCCTTTATCGTGAAATTGCAATCCTAATGTTGTCCAAACAATGTTGTTCATATATAAAGTCTCAATATTTGTACAACTGCCTTTTTGTGGTATAAACCCTATTGGATTTGTCAAATAAATATTGCTAATATTTTCAATTTTTTTGCCTTTAATATTTTTCCCTTTGTTAAATGCAGTTTTGTAAAATGTTAAAGGAATTAATCTTATCGATTTAGTGTCTTTAGGTATTTTTTTTAAGTAACCTTTTGTTGTGATGTGATCTTTTTCAATAATATATGAAATATCTTTCAATAATGATGACTTTATTCTTCCGTCATGTGATTCGAAAATAACTGCAGAATAATAATTATCAGTATTTATTGGATAGGTATCATCGAAATTAAAGAAAATATTTTTATCTATAAAATGTTGTTTGATGTTAAATTGAATTTTATTTTTTTTACAAAAATAAGTATTTGAGTGTACGGTAAGATTTATTTTATCTTCAATAATTGCTTTTAATTTCCATGTAGAATCATTTATTATTTCATAAGTGCCAAAGGACCCCCCATATGTATCTATATAATAATAATGGTTAAATGTATCCAAATATATGGAAGCATAGTACATGTTTTTTGGAAACTGTACGCTATATCTAATGTGATTTTGAGAAAAAGCTTCGGCAGAAAAAAAAAGAATGAAAAATAAAAAAAAACGCATGATAATTGTAATTATTTATGAAGTAAATTAAATAGATTACCTTTTATATCTTCCGGGAGCAGTTTTTTTATTTTCATAGGTTTTAATTTTGTGGAATTTTTTTTTAAAATAAAGTGCAATGTACAGCAATCAATTATAAAATCCAATAAAGACCGTATATTCAATATTTTGAACAGTGAAAATTTTAAAATAAAATTACCCCCTCAAAATCCTCTTATTGATCCGCTTCACCAGCCCCGGCCCTTCATACACAAAACCCGTATAAACCTGTACCAGATCTGCTCCGGCAGCGAGTTTTTCCAAAGCATCTTCGGCAGAGTGTATGCCGCCCACGCCAATAATTGGAAAAGCCTTGCCTGATTTTTCGGAGAGGTAGCGGATGACTTCCGTTGAGCGTTTTCCGACGGGTTTTCCGCTGAGCCCACCGTTGCCGATGGCAGCGAGTTTTTCGCTATCGGTTTTCAGCCCCTCGCGGGTCGTGCTGGTATTGGTGGCAATAATGCCGTCTATTTTTGTCTGTTTTACGATGTCGATGACCTCGTCCAATTGAGAATCGTTCAGGTCGGGAGCGATTTTGAGTAGGATGGGTTTTGGTTTGGACTTTTCTGCATTCAGGCGTTTTAATTCACCTAAAAGGGCCAAGAGAAAGGGTGTATCCTGCAATTTGGTTAAATCTTTGACATTGGGACAGCTCACATTTACTACAAAATAATCGACCACCTCGTGCAGGGTCTCGAAGCAGGAGATATAGTCCTGCATGGCCTCCTCATTGGGCGTAGCCGTGTTTTTGCCGATATTGCCGCCGATAATCAGCTTGGTTTTTCGCTTTCTGAGTTTTTCAACGGCGGCGGCTGCGCCCAAATTATTGAAACCCATTCGGTTGATAAGGCCTTCGTCTTCTGTAATTCGGAAAAGACGTGGTTTGGCATTGCCGGGCTGTGCCTTGGGCGTTAGAGTGCCAATTTCTATGAATCCGAAGCCGAAACAGGAGAGTTCATCAATCCAGCGGGCATCCTTATCGAAGCCTGCGGCCAATCCCACGGGATTTTTAAATTTCAGGCCGAATAGCTCGCGCTCCAATCTTTTGTCTTCAAGGCTGTAAAGGCTTTTCATAAAGGATTTTACACCGGGAATGCGGCAGAGAAAAGTGAGCCAGCCGGTGACAAAATAATGTGCCCGTTCGGGCTGCATGCTGAAAAGCAGTGGTTTTATAATGAGCTTATACAAATTTCAGATCGGGAGATTTTAGATTAAGAGATTTTTTAGACTTGAATAGTCTTGATTATTTGGAGCAAAATTAGTAATATCAGACTGAAATTGAAAACATAACTGCTTGAAATGCAAAAAAACCGCAACCTATACAGATTGCGGCTTTTAATATGAATATTGACAACACTAGTATTATTTGTTGATAATAACCTTTTTAACGCTGCTGCTAAAATCCGATTCAAGCTGAAGGTAATATACTCCATCTGCCAAATGACTCAAATCGATATTGAGATTACCCTCGGCAATGTTTTGGTACGCAACTCTGGATCCGATAGTATTGAACACAGATAATTTACCGGATTTCAAGCTGTTAATAGTAAATGTGCCGTTGTTGGGATTGGGATAAAAGCTAAAAGCTTCCTTATTGTTTCCGCAATTAACCGACATAATTTTTGAATAAAAAGTTTGACCGTCTAAGTCAACCTGTTTGATTCTATAATAAGCAAAACCTTGAATCGGATTTTCGTCAGTGAAGCTGTAATAGATAGAATTTGTACTGTTGCCGATAGCTGCTATAGTTTTTAGGTTTTCAAATTCAATTCCCTCAACACTGCGCTGCAACTCAAAATAGCTGTTGTTTAATTCAGATTGGGTTTCCCAGGAAATAAGCACCTCAGATTCATTTATACATTCAGCTGTGCTGTTTGACAGGCTTACAGGTAGCAAAAGCAATGAACAGTCTGCATTGTTAAAAGAATTGATACATAAATTAAAACTGCAACCGCAGCCGGCATATCCGTCCAACTGAATATAATAAGTGCTGCCATTGACTACTGAAAACTGACCACTAAAGTCATTGTCATTGTTCGGATTTAGTGTTATAGAGCAGGTGGATGAATTGTTTGGACAACCGGCACTTGCATTGTAAATGGACATCTGAGTGCCATTGGCACAGGCGCAGTCCTGATCCTGAAGGAAAACAAATGCTGTGCCTGTATAGGTCGCCGCATAAGATACCCAAATGTTGTTTTCTGTAGTTCCTGAACATAGCGTATTGTTAATATCAACAGTAGCATTGGAGGTGGTGAGGTTATAACCTTCACCAAAATTTATCTGAACAGCATTTGAACAGTTATCATTGGGTGGAACAAAATTAGTAGAAGCTGTGAGGCAGGCAAAGGCATTAGTTGCATTTCCTGTTAAAGAGGGAGTAATCAGCATATAATAGGTAGTTCCTGTAGTTGTTGCCATAGTATTTCCGGTAAGGTCACCTGCTGTCACAGTCAAACATCCTGCAGGAGTAAGTCCTGCAGTACAGGTTGAATTTGTTGGCATGCCCGTGAAAACGCTGTAATCATAACCTGAGCCACCGTAGTTAGCAACATTTATGGAAGTCGTTGTAGCTGTAAAACGTACCCAATAACCCTGCTGACCTACATCTGTGCTGCCGCAGCTCTGTTCAACGAAATTAAGATACTGAGTACCTGCCATGCTCGCACCAGCATCACGACCTGTTGAACTGGTAGAAAGCAAATTGTTTTGCTCGTCATATTTAAAGCCGCTGATATTATTGCAGTCTCTTGCAAGATATAAATCCCTGGGATTGGCACAGGTGCCTATAGGTGGCGGTGGGGGAGGTGTTTCATGGGTAGAAATACAAAAAGTACCCACGATTGTTGTTTTTCCATCTACCTGTACAAAGTATGTCCGACCGATAACAAGGCCAGTGAGATCTATCTCTGAGCCGGTATTGGTACAACCAATTTCGGTAAATACACCTCCACAGGCTCCGGTGGAGGAGGAATAAACGGCTGATATCAGAGAAGTGCCAAGAGTTCCGTCTCCGAAATTGACTGATATACTGTCATCTGTTGCTAAAAATGAATACCAGACTGAGTTTTCAATGTTAGCAGGGCCGGTTACACAGCTTGGATCTGGATCGCCACTATCTGTGGAACCTACATTGCTGCCATTTATACAAACAGCTCCAACTGTAAGTGAAGTTGCTGCACAACGGGTATCATTGGTTGGAGCTGGACCGGCTGAGATACAGAAATCTCCGTCGTTACCACTGACACCGTCCAACATTATAAAGTAAGTAGTGCCAGCAATTAGACCTGTAGCTGATACTACACCGACACCAAGCACACAGGCCAATTGGGTTAAGGTTCCACAGGTTCCGGAGTAAATAAGCATACCTGTATTTCCGTAGGAAAGTGTTCCTGCAAGTACACTTACAGCCAAGGTAGTTTGGCCTGCAGGCAATGTAACACTGTACCAGACTGACTCGTTCCAATCTGTTGCTCCGCCTGCCCAACAGGCAGGTTCTGCAGCAATACCGTCTGCGACAACATTAGCGGATGTATTGGTGCCCATAACACAGGCACCGCTGTAGGCAAGGGTAACAGCAGTGCCACAGGTATTATTTGCAGGCTGTGCAAATAAAAAATGACTTAGCATCATAGCGATGCACAAAATTGAAAAAATTTTCATAGCTTTGGGATTAAAGGGGATTTAAAAAGATTATTCATTTAGAGGATTTTAAATATTTTTTTCTTCTGCTATTGTTTTAATGGGGATTTTATAATTTGAGTCTTCTATAACTCATAATAATTTAGATACACTTTATGGAAATAGTGCACATACAGCAGCTGGTGCTTTTATTCTAAAAGCTCCTCTTTATTTCGGTATATGATAAAAATTGATATAGTTTTATAGGCCCAATTATTTCATTAGGAATATAAATAATGGATAAGGTATTGATTATAAATAATTTGTCATAATTTGGCTAATTGTATTTCCAATGCGTTGCATTAAAGACTTAAGCCAATGTACAATTCACAATATTAGTATTGTTTTCTAATGCATTATTTGGGATTAAGAGTAACATTTGTTTTACTGGCAATTAAATAAATTCGTGTTTGTTCTAATTTAATCAGACAATGTTTTTTATTTAAATACATTGTAAGCAGTCCAGGTTCTATTATCAGTATTGTAGAAAAATGCACGGTTATTAGTAAATGAGAAAAGGAACATCTCTCCTAAAACTGCTTCTTCACCAATATTGGTTTCTGCCGTTTTTTTGCCTTTTCTGTCAAAAAAATATAGTTTTTTCAGTTCAATATTTAATAAGACATATTCGAAACCTTTTTTCCCCGTATAACCAACAGTAGTTAGATTGAAAAATAAAAGTTCTTCATCGCTGATGTCCAATTTTAGACTTGAAATACTTTTAGGGTTTTTTTGGCTAAAAAATTTAAGCCCATAGTTTTCTACATCGAAGAATACTACAGCTTTTTTTACAGGATCAAAGGTTCCAACAGATTGAAAGTCCGGCTGATTCTGACCTTCAGCAATAGATTCAGTCACATGAGTAGTCATGTCTTTTTTCAGGGTTATACTATACCAACCCTCATCTCCGGATGCATTTAATTCCAATGATCTTGTTTTAGGGTTATACCACATTCCTCGGGTATCTAAACCAATAAAGTTAGAATAGGATGATTTTCCTTTGCTGTCAAAGGCTTCAAATGGAAAATCTTGATTTCCTGCAATAACAGTGAAATAGAGGTTTTTTTCAGGATGCCACACAACCGCCGATGCATTGGTGCCTTCTTCTGAAACAAAAGTATAAGTTAAGTCTTTAACAGCTTTTTTGAACGGAGCTTGAGCCGAAACTAATGTCTGTACAGAGAACATCAATAAGGTAAAAAAGAATTTGTTCATTGGTTAAGAATTTGTCTAATTAGTAAAATTAAAATTTTGAAGCGTTAGTAATTGAAACAAAATTACAATTATATATTTGA
>CAINVS010000478.1 GCA_903854205.1 uncultured Bacteroidota bacterium
AATAAACCCAAAGGAATTACTTGCACAACAGATACGAAAGACAAGTCGAATATCATTGATTTCATTAATTATAAATCGAGAATTTTTCCAATTGGCCGTCTCGACAAATTATCTGATGGATTGATTTTCTTAACCAATGATGGTGATATTGTAAATAAAATTTTAAGGGCAGGAAATGGACATGAGAAAGAATACATTGTTAACGTTGATAAACCGATAACACAGGACTTTATATCAAACATGCGAAATGGTGTCAAAATTTTGGGTACCACAACCAATAAGTGTTTTGTAAAACAGGAAGGAGAGAAAAAAATCAGAATCATTTTAACGCAAGGCCTCAATCGCCAAATCAGAAGAATGTGTGAGACTTTGGGCTTTAAAGTTGTAACACTTACAAGGATTAGAATCATGAACTTCACCTTAAGCAATATCGCCCCGGGGAAATGGCGTTACTTCACACCTGCAGAATTGAATACCATACAAGAAATGGTGAAATACAGCAGTAAAACAGAAAATAATGAAGATGGTTTTGGTGAATAATCATTTATTTATTCACACTTATCAATTCGTATTTAAATAATAATAAAATAACATTAATTTCACGACCGAATTTGAAGAAATAAATTTTTCTTAAATTTCCCCAATCCAATATTTATTGAAATAAACCATTGCATTTATGTAAAAACCTTTATATGCGTTTGTTTTTGGTTGAATTATTTAAAAGAGATAAAATTTTGTTTTGGTTGGGTTGGACACATTTTTTGATGTTCTTTTTTTGCCTTGGGTTATCAATTTTCAATCATGACATCATAGCAGGTGAAAATGCTTGGGCTAAACCGACCCGTTATTATTTATCTTCAGGCATAAGCCTATGGACTTTTGGATGGTTTTTACAATTTATTAATTCAAAATCACAAATTAAAGTTTTCAGTTGGCTGATTGCAGCGACGTTGTTTTTTGAAACTACTATTATTTTCGTTCAGTCAATCAGAGGCGTTCCCTCTCATTTCAATACTTCAGATCCATTCAATGCAATGATGAATGGGCTGCTGCTTTCATTAATACTCATTTTTTTATTGACAGTTATTTGCATAACTTTTTTATTTTTCAAACAAAAAAAGATGCCCATTAGCCAACATTATACCTGGGGTTTGAGAATGGGATTGCTAAACTTTGTTATATTTTCCGTTGTTGGAATTATAATGTATGCTAGAATGTCTCATTCTATTGGTGGTAATGGGAATGATAGAGGAATAATGTTGTTCAATTGGAGTTTGAAACACGGAGATTTGAGAATTGCTCATTTTATGGGGGTACACTCTTTGCAAATAATACCACTTTTAAGTTATTATTTGTTTTCCAAGAAGGTACAGGTTATTAATTTTTCGGTATTATACTTTTTGGCCACCCTCAGTTTCTTAATACTTGCCCTAGTGGGTATCCCATTTTAGCGATAAAATTGGGATTTTTGAGATTTTCTTCTCTTGAATTGGGAAATTACAAGATTATTGACGTACATTTGCACCCCGAAAAGTTCTGCTTTTCGAACATTTCCCACATGGCTCCATAAGTTTCCGTCAGTTCGGAACGCCAGCAGGGAGTAACTCAAAACAAGTTATATAATGCCAAAGGTAAAAACCAACAGCAGCGCAA
>CAINVS010000479.1 GCA_903854205.1 uncultured Bacteroidota bacterium
AGCAGGGAATTATGTTGTTTCCTATACAACCAATGGCCCTTGCCCAAGAACAGTAACATCCAATATAAGCATTACTGCACAGGATGCTGCTACCCTTAGCTATGGAGCTAACAGCAGTTTCTGTAATTCACAAAGCAGTACAGTAAGTCCGACAGTTACTGGGGTCACTACCGGCAGTTTCAGTTCAGCTACAGGACTTTCTATTAGTTCATCTACTGGGGTTATCAATCCATCTTTATCAACTCCCGGAAATTATACGGTTAGTTATACTACAAATGGTAGCTGCCCCAGAACAGTGACTTCAGCAGTGACCATAACAAATACCGATGTTGCAACAATTAGCTACGGGGCTAGTGCTAGTTTCTGTTCTGGAACAACAATTGTAAACCCAACTATAACAGGAGTACAAACAGGAACTTATTCATCTGCTTCCGGATTGAGTATTAACAGTACTAATGGGGTAGTTAATCCATCAGCATCGACAATTGGCAATTACACAGTTCGCTACATTACTAGTGGCAACTGTCCAGATACAGCCACTGCAAGTATTGTTATTTTACAAAATGACGATGCCAATTTTGCTTACAATGGTTCTTCATTCTGTACCAGCGACGCCAATGCTTCGCCAAGTTCTTCTCCTGCCACTGGCGGAGGAACCTATAGCAGTAGCCCTGCCGGTTTGAACCTCAATGCATCTTCGGGACTTATCACTGTGGCAAGTTCTACTGTCGGAACCTACAACGTAACCTATACAACTTCTGGTAGCTGCCCCGATACTGCCGCTGTCACGGTACAAATTACAGCTTCGGGCTCTGCAGATTTTAACTATGCAAATGCTTCTTTTTGTAACACTGCAAATGATCCTAGTCCTAATATCCTTGGTATTGGTGGCGGAACATTCAGCAGCAGTGCTGGATTGAGCATCAACAGCAGCAGCGGACAGATTGATCTTTCTGCTTCTACGCCCGGCACTTATACAGTCAATTACAATGTAGGTGGCAGCTGTCCGGCAAGCGACAGTACTACGCTAACAATCCTTCAGTCTGATGCTTCCACAATCTCTTATGCTACTGCAAATGCCACATTCAATAGCAGCATTCAAGACACTGTTTATACCTTTATCTGTACCAATCCTATTCCTGCGCCACTCGTTTTTGGCACCCAAGGCGGCACTTTCACGACAGATGAATCGAGTGTCATTCTCAATAGTGTAACGGGAGAAATCTCTTCGCCAATCAGCAATCTGAATTTTGGTCCGTCGGCCTTTGTTTACACTACATCCGGCGCCTGCCCTGCTACGGATTCTTTCTGGGTTAGCTCCACCTGTGCTACTGCCATTGCCACACTCAATAACGAAATCAAGTTATATCCAAATCCAAGTTTCGATGGCAATTTCACAATAGAAAGTAATTTTGACGGCGCAGCTGAAATTGAAATTTACAATCTGCTTGGCGCTAAAGTTCAAACCATCAATATGAACTTATTCAGCGGCAAAAACAGCATTCAAATCAATAGGGAGTTGCCAAAGGGTGAGTATCTGATGATATTGAAAGGTGAGGGTAAAAAGAATACTTTCAGGATTGCTATTCGTTAGTGACTTAGTTTTAATAGGACACCCCTACGGGACTTTAAAATTGTTTTTTGTTTGTTACTAAAAACAAGCAGTTCGCTGGATCGATAAATGGCTCCCTAGGAGTCAACTGTTCTTAGCTGAAATTGTAATAGTAGAAAAAAGCCCCATAGGGGTGACCTGTTTGATTGTTTGTAAGGTTTTTTGAAATATATTAGTTAAAAAATCAACTTTGATTCGATAAAAAAAATCAATCTAATCTTTTATGAAAAAACAACTATTATGCTTATGCCTGCTCATGTTGTGCATTACCCTTACAAAAGCACAGGATTATCCCGAAATGATCAGCGTAGATGGCGGTACCTTCACGATGGGCGATACAGAAATGGAGGGAGAAAAAAATGAACAACCTGCGCATGAGGTGACCCTGAAATCTTTTAAAATTGCTAAAACAGAAACTACTGTGGCGCAATGGAAGGCCTATTGCAGGGCGACCGGAAGAAAAATGCCCGAAGCACCAAGCTGGGGCTGGATAGATACGCACCCTATTGTCAATGTGAATTATGACGATGCAGTAGGCTACTGCGACTGGCTCTCAGAAACCAAAGATGCCAACTACAGACTCCCAACCGAAGCCGAATGGGAATTTGCTGCCCGTGGCGGCAACCTGTCTAAGGGAACAAAGTACAGCGGTGGCCGCAGCATAGACTTGGTAGGAGTTTATGATGCCAACAGCAATAAGCAAACTGCTGCAGTAGCGAGTAAAAAAGCCAACGAGCTAGGCATACACGACATGAGCGGCAATGTTTATGAATGGTGCAAAGACTGGTATGGCGACTACAACAGCTCCGCACAAAGCAATCCCAAAGGCTCTGCCAGCGGCTTGTTCCGTGTTTTGCGCGGCGGCCATTGGGTCAGCGCTGCTTCGGATTGCCGGTTTGCCTTTCGCTACTACAGCTACCCCGAGAACCGCAGCATTATCATCGGTTTTCGGGTCTTGCTTTCCCAGTAAACAGTTGGGGTTTTCGCCCCTCCTTTAATTACATTACTCATGTAAGCATAGATCGGCATTGTTGAAAAATGATGCCGATTTTTTTGTCACAATGCCATAGCACTTAATGAGGTTAATTCAAATTATAAGCTGTATTTTAATAATTACTCAATTGCTTGGACAAAAGCAGACTGAGCAGCTTGCTATTTTTGGCGATGGCATGAGTTATCATAGTATCAATCTGAATAATTTTATAGAAATTTCCAAACATAAAGTCAGCGTAAAAGAGCATTTTGGCTTTTTCCGATTCAAAGAAAAAAAATATGAACGTTGCAATACAATTAAAATCATACAACTGTTAAAAACGGATAGCAGTACAGTGATGCAGGGCGATTTATGCGGCTGTAAGTTCATTATGAAACTAATCCCAAAAGGCAATAAAAGTACCCTCAGTATTCAATTATCGGAGCCAACTTATAATCGCATCAGGATAAAATTGAAGTCCACAGCGGATGAAGCTATCTTTGGTTTGGGACAGCAGCATAGCCATGTAAATCTTAAAGGAAGAAAAACAGCCATTTGGGTGCAGGAACAGGGCATCGGCGCTGGCGACCAACCTATCAGCAGCATCGCAAATATAAAACATGCGGGGGGTAGCCCTATGCATAGCTATGCGCCCAGTCCTTTCTATATTTCAACGGCGGGCTATTCGCTGCTATTGGACAAAAGCAGCCGTAGCAGTTTCGATTTTCGCAATCCAAAACAAAACTGTATTGAAGTCTGGGACGATGAATTAACACTGGAATTTGTCCGCGCTGAAAATCCATTGCAGCTCCTGACCGCGCATGCAGAAAGAAATGGATTTCATCGCCGACTGCCCGATTGGGCCCTTGGCAGTATTCTGGGCTTGCAGGGCGGCAATAAAATTGTGCAGGAAAAATTGGATAAAATCTTGGACAAAGGCGCCGCCGTTTCGGCAATATGGATTCAGGATTGGGTCGGCAGAAAGCGGACTTATGTAGGCGATCAGTTGCGCTGGAGCTGGGAGCCCGACAGCAATAGATATACAAATCTTAAAAATTTCATTCAGCAGCAGAATGCTCGGGGCATAGCCGTTTTGGGTTATATCAATCCCATGATGATCAATGAAGGTGCACTTTTCGAAGAAGCTGCAGCAAAGGGCTATTTTGTTAAAAACATGCGGAGTGAGCTTTATCTGATTGAAATGACCGGTTTTAAAGTTGGTCTTTTCGATTTGACAAATCCGGAGGCCAGAATCTGGATAAAGGATTTGATCAAGAAAAATCTCATCGGAAATGGCTTTGAGGGCTGGATGGCAGATTTTGGCGAGGCGCTGCCCTGGGATGCTAAATTATTTTCGGGCATCTCTGCTCAGGAATATCACAATCTCTATCCGGTAGAATGGGCAAAGCTCAATAGCGAAGCCATCGAAGAGACTGGCAACGAGGGAAAGATTGCCTTTTTCTCGCGCTCGGCATTTCTGGGTTCGGGAGCTCAGAGTTCATTTTTCTGGGCAGGCGACCAAATGACTTCCTGGCAAAGGCACGACGGGCTGCCCTCGGTTGTTCCGGCCTTGCTTTCATCGGGCATGTCGGGTATGCAGGTAAATCATGCCGATGTGGGTGGCTTTGCAGGATTTTGGAAAGTCGGCGGACTTTTTAAAATGGTCCGTTCCAAAAAACTATTAAAAAGACATATCGAACTTGGGGCCTTCAGTCCTATTTTCCGCACGCATGAGGGCATTATACCCGATAAAAATGCACAGGTTTATGATGATCAACTCAGTGCTTTTTATGCCGCCTTTAGCAATATAAGAAAGGAACTATATCCATACTTGAGAGCCGTTGAAAAAGAAGCGATTGAATTTGGCTATCCCATGCTGAGACATCTTTATTTACATTATCCGAAGGATAAAAACTGCCGAAATCTGCACAGTCAGTTTATGTTGGGCAGCGATATGATTGTCTGTCCGCGAGTTAAAAAATTCGGCAAAAGCTTAAAGGTGTATTTGCCTGAGGGTAATTGGAAACATTTTTATACTAAGCAAATCTATATTGGTCCGGGTTATTTCAAAGTCGAAAGTAGTTTGGGACAGCCTGCCGTATTTATGAAGGAGTGATTAAATGAACAAATATTATTAATTCCAATATTAACTGTTTAAAATAGAATGTATATTTGACTTCCAAAATTCAACCCCTATGAAAAATAAGTCAATTCTATTTTATCTGTTTATGCCACTCAGAGTAATTTGGTTCATTTGGATTCTGTTGTGGTTTGCATTCACCGGAATCATAGCTTTTTTGTTCTATCTGGTTATTTTTAATTTTTTTAAAGGAAAAAGAAAAACACTAGTTACATTTTATGTTACTAAATGGTGGGGAAGAATCCTTATGGCCGGAATGGGTATTTATACGATAGCAAAAGGTACTGATAAATTGGATAAAAATCAAAGATATGTCTTGGTTAGTAATCACTTATCAATGGTGGATATACCTGTCTGTATGAGCTCATGTCCCGTACCTTTCTCTTTTTTGGCTAAAAAAGAAGTAGATAAAATACCTTTTGTAGGGTTTCTTGCTAGAAATGCTCATGTTTATGTTGACAGAAAAAGTCCTCAAAGCCGTTTAAAAAGCATGGACATAATGCGCAAACACCTCAATGAAACGGCTTCTATACTTTTATTCGTAGAAGGTACCAGAAATATAACAGATCAACCGCTGATGAAATTTCATAGTGGTGCTTTTAATATTGCAATCGAGACGCAAAAGCCTATAGCAGTATTGGTTATTATCGGGTCTGAGAAAACAATGAACCCAAGATATGGTTTTCAGGCTGCTCCCGGACTGCCAATTGCAGTTTGGACAGATCCAATACCCACCGAAGGCATGACCCTGTCAGATATTCCAAAATTATCAGAAACTGTTCGGGAGCGAATGCTCGCTGTACTTAAAGAGTATGGAAAAGCCTAAAAAATGCCCGACCTTTTATTTTTATTTTGGTCGGGCATTTTTAAGTTAATCTCTATCTTTCAGAAAAGGTAGTCTAGTTCTTATATCCTCTAAATCTTTTTTGCTGAGGATGAAACTTTGTATATCTTCCAAATCCTGCTGCTGATATAAAATCTCACCTGCAGGATCAATGATTGAACTCTGTCCGGAATAATACAAACCTTTACCATCAGTTCCAACTCTGTTTACTGCTGCTACATAGCATTGATTTTCAATAGCTCTTGCAACTAATAAACTGCGCCAATGATATGATCTTCTATCTGGCCAATTGGCTACATAAATGGCCAAATCATAATCCTCTTTATTCCTGTTCCAAACGGGAAATCGAAGGTCATAGCATACAAATGGGCAAATCTTCCAACCTAGATATTCTATGATAAGCTTTTCTGTTCCGGCAGTAAAGGTTTCATCTTCCTTGGCCATACTGAACAGATGTTTTTTGTCATACTTGTAGAAATTTCCGTCGGGAAGCATGAAAATGAGGCGATTAAAAAAATGTCCATTTTCTTCTATAATCAGACTACCGGTAATTGCTGCATTTTTCTTCTCGGCTTGTTCTTTTAACCATTTTACAGATTGCCCATCCATTTTTTCTGCCAATTCCAAGGCATTCATACTGAATCCTGTGCTGAACATTTCCGGTAAAATAATAAGATCAGTCTTTCCGATATCAGCCATTTTTTCCTCAAACATTTCTAAATTAAGAGAAACATTTTCCCAGTGTAATATAGACTGTACAAGTGTTATTTGCATTTGATGTAATTTTTGAATTAAAAGACTATTATCAACAAAGTTATATATATTCACAACTCATTCCTAAACTGCGACTTGATTTTTTGATTCTTTTTTTATCAAGAAAAAAGAATGCCTCCGGCAGGATGAGGATTCCCATAATCGTTGATTTAAAAAGAATTAAAAGTCCAATGCTATATGCCGGTGCCTCCGCCTTTCTGAAACGCTGCCTGCGGCTCATAATTTTTAGTGTTTTTTTTAAGTCAACAATTCAATTTCTATGTCATAGCCATTGCTGGATTTCGGCTTTAAAATATTTGATGGAATGATGTTTATGTCAGTGTAATAATTTCGAAATGACAGAGGTCATTCTCTAAATTGTTGTCGATCATAGTAATTATTTGAGATGTAAAGTAAATTTGTAAGGTTCAAAAATACTCATCTTTCATAATAAAAAAACCAATCCAAAATGAAAAAGCTACTATTGATTGGAGTCGCACTGATTGCTTTTGCCTCAGTGTTTTTTCTGCAGTGTGAAAAAAGCGAAAGTTTGGGTACCTTGAGTGACATATCATTCAAAAGCTTGAGTTCAAAAGTTTGGTACCTGGAAAAAATGAAAATTGACGGTGAAGAGATTATTTTCGATGAACCGGTTTCAGTTGAATTTGGCAAAGATATTATAACAATAAAACCTAATAAACCAATTATCTGCAACGCAATGATTTTCTATGCGGAGACCCAATTTATCATGGAAAGCCGTTTCGACTGTTTACAGCAATTGACAGATATGAATCAAGATGTTAAAAGACTTTTGGATAAGATGAAAGGAACTTTCACTTATAAAATAAGCGAAACCAAAATGCTCTTTACCAACAATGAAATTACTGTTCAGCTTGTCGAAAAATTTACTGCTGTAGCAGCACCTTTGAAATTGGAAGGCACTTTATGGGAAGTGAAAAAACTTTTTACAGCACCAAAAGACATCATGATAGAATGGACGGATGATGCGCCTAAATTAACTTTCCGTGCAGCTGATGTTATTTTGGATTTCCGTAAAAACCTTTGCGTGAAAGCAATCAGTTATCCAACTGAATTAAGTGTGTCTTTCAACGGAAATTTTAATTGCAGAATAAATCCATGCTGCAGCAACGATAAAAATACCAAGTTGTCAGAACAACTAGCAGGTGAGATGACTTGGGAGCAGCCAGCAAAAGGTATCTTAATTTTAAAGACTCAACAAGGTACTCAAATATATTTGAATCAATTGCCTGCTCCGGGAACACCCAATACAGTGCCTGACCCCAATGAGTAGTGTTTATGACAAAACTAAAAAGCTGTATGGAGACTATCCATACAGCTTTTTAGTTTTATCAGCATTTTTTAATTCCATTGAGGTAATGGCATTTGAGCTATAACACTGTAAACATCACCCTCATGTTCCAATACGGTTTTCCACAGTAATTTAGCTTCGGTAGAATTGCCTAAAACATAGTTTTTGTCAACTGCACTCGTCATCCAACTCATATAGGTCATTTCTTCATTAAGTTGCCCTTCTCCCCAACCGCTGTATCCAACAAAGAAACGGATTTCAAAGGGGGTAATTAACCCATTTTCAACACAAAATTTGAGTTGATCAAATTTACCTCCCCAATATAATCCCGGGCCTATTTCAACACTATCCTCTATTAGATCTCCTTTTGAGTGAACATAATGAATCGTATCAGTTTGCACAGGACCTCCATAAAAAATTTCAGAATCAAAATCAGGAAACCCCGACAGTAGATTGCTGACATTCATTCCAACAGGTTTATTCAAAATAAATCCAATAGTACCTTTATTGTGATGTTCACAAACCAGTACCACAGATCTTCTGAAATGAGGATCTTCCAAAAAAGGCTCTGCAATGAGCAGTGTACCTGACGTTAAATTTATTTTATTTTCTTTTTTGTTAGTCATCGCATGCTGTTATGAGATGTATAATTATTCGATTTCAGTGGCAAGCCCTGTTATTTAAAAGTTATTTTCGGATAATAGTCACGTCACCCTTAAAAATCCCCCAACCCTGACCTAAATCAAGCATGTAATAATAGGTACCTGATGGAAGTAATCCACCTGAGAAATTGCCGTCGAATTCGTTATTATAATTATTTGATCGAAAGACAACATCTCCCCAACGATTTACAATTATAACACTGTTAGATGGGAAAAGTTGAATGTTGTTGATTTTCCAGGTATCATTGTAGCCGTCATTGTTGGGTGTTAAAACATTTGGAATGAATAGTAACTGCCCGACATCAGACTTCACTTCTACCAAAACAGTATCAGTTACAGAACAGCCTTCAATATTTTCAATAGTTACAGTGTAAGTGGTACTGACCAACGGTGAAGCGGAAGTATTGGGGCAAAGGGCACAACTCAAATCAATAGCAGGAGTCCATTCATAAAAGTCACCGCCTGATGCCAGTAAATTTGCTGCTGTACCCTCAACAATAACAGTATCGTTTGATATACTGGAAGTAGGAGCCTGCAGAACCTCTATAAATAAAGTATCACTGCTTCTGCCGCAAATACCGTCAGAACCTGTTACCCAAACCGGATGCATTCCGGCAGTCAGTTGTGTTTCGTATATATTGTTATTGCTGCTTTGCTGCAAAAGGGAGTCAACAATAAAATTATAGGTTGTATAAGGTCCCTGAGCTTCAAAATTGATGGATACATTGCTGCATATGGGATTTGCATCAGAAGCAAGCAAAATTTCGGGACTAAGGTTTACCAATGCAAAAGGGTAGGGGCTGAAATTACTCACAGCTGAGTCACTGTTTATTCTGTCCAAACCATAGTTGTTACTGCCTGCTGCGGCGCTTACTTCCTCTCTCCATGCCAGAGCCGACCAATGCCCAATGCCATTATAATTTCCATCAGTTGCGGTATTGATAAAAAAGTCAATAAAAGCTGCACTGTTACCGACTGTCTGTGCAACCCGATGATAAAAATTCGGATTTATATTACAGATTTCGAAATCCTTTTGTGCCCTGTCAAGCCCTTCGTTATTAGGATCAGTATTGGCAAAGCGGGCCCGGTAAGCATTTGCTGAAGCTGTTTCAGGTCTTATATGAAGCGGTCTGAAACGGGTAGTGCCAAGGGTTGACCCCAAATAATATGCGTATTCTGCATTGCTGTTGGTATGACGAAGTAAACCACCATCCTCTGTAGCGCTCACAAACCCAAAATTACTGTTTAGTCCACTTTGAACAGCAGAGGGATTAGGATTAAAAACATGAACCACATTGCTGTCCATATTCAATTCACGGTCGTTCAGCCGCAAAAAGCCATCTGTGTAAATATCAATTCCGCTTCCGAATTTAACACCGCTGTTTTCTAATCTCAGGTCATAAAAACGGGAAATATCTGTTCCGCTTACAGTCTGATTATTTCCACGAAGGGTTACAACTCCTTCACCAATGCTTGAGAAAGCTTCATTACCTGCATTGTTTTTCCAGTCCCCAAAGAGATGAATGGTATCTGAATTGTGGAATAATCCATTGCGTTCATTCAAAGCGTCGCCATGAACAGCAATAAAAGCACCGCCCTTAATAGAGATTAAGGCCCCTTGATTGCTCAGCATTGCTGTCTGTGAAAAACCTACAGAACCGGAAAAAATTAGTGTGCAGAGTACTAGAATATGTTTATTTGCTTTCATGATAAACTTTGGCGGACATTAAATATGCCTAAAATTAGTTTTTATTTTTATAAAATGCAATACTTTGAAATCTGATTGAACCAAAATATAATAAAGCGGTTTATAATAATTGTAAAACAAAGATTGGCTCTTTCTCAAAAATAAGGAGTTTATCAATTATATTTGTACAACTTTCTTGAATGTTTGTTTAAATATTTTGACGGGAATAAATTTAGCATTATATCAAACTTTGGAAAGCATACATTTTCAATCCCTTAACACAGTGAGTTAACAACTTTAAACCAATCCTAATCTTTAGAGTTATGAATTTTAAACAATTTACAACAGCTGCTTTTTTAGCCTTGATCGGTACTACTGCAATTGCTCAGCACAAATGCGGTGTGGGAGTAGAAGACGGTGCTTTAATCAAAGAACGCATGCTGGAAAATCGAAGGAATGTCCCTGTTGAACAGATACAGGCTTTCCAAAATTCAAGAGCAATTACCTATGTCCCTGTAAAATTCACAATTGTCGGTGATAACAATGGTGTAGGATATTGTGATATAGATCAGATTTTTGCCATGCATTGCGATATGAACAATGACTACAGAACGCAGGATGTACAATTTGTACTTAAAGATGCTGCAAATTCAGTTCGATATGCAAACAATACATCAATTTATAATGATGGATCAGGCTCTTCTGCATCTTTTTGGATGGGTACCAATAAAATTGCCGGTGCTTTGAATATTTATACCAGTGCTTCAGTTAACAATCAGGTAGCGAGTTACTACAGCCCGTTTGGTGATTATATCTTTGTATTGAATCAAATGGCCAACGGATCATCCAGTACAGGTTCTCATGAAACGGGTCACTTCTTATCATTGAATCACACCTTTTATGGTTGGGAAGGCACCGATTTTACTGGCGGAACTGCACCTAATAGCGTTGGAGGTTCAGCTGTTGAGCGTGTAGCACGCAGCGGCGGTACAGCAAACTGCGCTTCAGCAGCCGACGGCTTCTGTGATACTCCTGCAGATTATATTTCTTACCGAGCCAATTGCCCTTATACAGGTGGTGGTACAGACAATACGGGAGCTGCTATCAATCCGGAAGAGTCCTTAATCATGTCTTACTATGCCGATGCCTGCGTAGATTCCTTCAGCCCTGAGCAAAAAGGTGCAATTGCAGCCGATCTAATACAACGTGGATGGCAGAGTCTTGCAGCACCTTCACCCACTGCATCTGTAAGCGGAGCATCTGTAGTTGGTGTAAGTCCAATAGGTGGAGCATCTGCGCCACTTGTAAATGATGTTGTACTTACTTGGAATGCCGTTCCAAATGCTACAGGTTATGTAGTATTTGTTGAACGTACCCTTTTCGGTTCATCTATCGAAACTGTTTCAAAAGCTATTGTTTACGGCACAAACACTTATACAGTACCTGCTGCATTATTGAGCTACCCACGTCAATATTCTTGGAAAGTTAAACCTTTCAATCAGTATCAGACTTGTGCAGCATACTCAGCACCTTTTGCTTTTTCTACTACTGCTCCGGCAACTGCAGTGGAAGATGTTTTTAAAACTTCTGCTGAAATGACCATTCTTTCCAATCCTGTAGGTTCAATGACCGCAGATGTCCTCATCAACGTACCCAATGCAACTACAGCATCAATGCTGCTTTACAGCATGGATGGCAAACAGATTGTCAATATGAACGGAGTTGAATTGAACTCAGGCGATAACCTACAACTGCTCGATGTTTCATCTCTGAACAATGGTGTTTACGTATTGGTAGTAACTACTCCCGAAGGTTCCCTTCATCAAAAATTGGTAGTACAGCGCTAATTTTTAACACCTCATAAAAACAACAACTTACAAATAACGACATCTTTGGGCGCTAATTCCTAAAGATGTCGTTTTTGCAAAATTGAGATAAATTACAAAATAAAACAAAATGAGATTTTTACTAATCCTGTTTATTCTGCTATCAGTCAATGCTTTTGCACAGACAACCCTTCCCGGTGAATGCGGTCTGAGTAAAAGTGATGCAGCTTCTATCAGAGAACAGATGTTCAGTAACAGGAACACTATTTCTGTTTCGCAAATACAATCCATAAAGCAGCAACGTTTCAATATCCATATACCCGTTGTAGTGCATATTGTCGGTAACAGCAATGGTCAGGGTTTTGCAGGTCCTCAGGGTGTTGTTAATATGATCTGTCGGATGAATGAGGATTTTGCAGATCAGAATCTTCGCTTTTATTTGAAAGACAGCCTTCGTTTTGTTAAAGATGATACTATTTTTATGGATGCTTATGATTCCATAGCTGTAAACAGGATGATAGCACTTAAAGATACAACTGCCCTGAATATTTTTACCAATGGCAGTGCCGGAGGTGGTGTGGCAGGCTATTATTCCCGTCGCGGTGATTATGTTTTTATTCTGAACAGCTATGCTAATGGAGGTTCCACAACTATTACACATGAATTGGGGCACTTTTTTACGCTAATGCACACTTTTTATGGTTGGGAGGGCACCGATGCAAGAGTTCTTTATAATAATGTTCCGGCTCCTGATTCCATAAATGACAGTCATGGCGAGAAAAAAGAAGTGGAGTATGTAGCAAGAACAGGTCCTTTAGCAAATTGCTATAGTTCAGCCGATGGTTTTTGTGATACTCCTGCCGACTATATCTCAGAAAGAGAACAATGTCCTATGCCAGGTATCGCTCTTGATCCTTCGGGAACTGCTATCAGTCCAAGCACCGGACTCTATATGTCCTATTTTTATGATGCCTGTGTTGACAGTTTTAGCAGTGAACAGAAAACGGCTATCATGGCTTCTGTCGTCAATCGCAATTGGCTCTTTTTTCCCGCGCCAAACACTGACAGCCTTGACTGGAACGCAATATCAGCAATATCTCCATTGAATGCTGCCATTGTATCTCTTCAGGGTCAGAGTTCCGTCATTTTGCAATGGAACTCTCAAAATGTGGGACCTGCAACCTCGTTCATTGTAACTGTCGAAAGAATGCTTTTTGGCAGCCCCATACAAACAGTAATGACAAAATTGGTAAATGCACAGAATTTTGCCGAACTGCCGACTTCGGTTCTTATCAATGGCGGCAATTACCGCTGGGCGGTCATGCCTTTCAGTAAAGGTTATCATTGTGCAGGATTCTCACCCTTCTCCAATTTTAGTACTCAAACCGTTTCAGGTATTAGAGATATTTCAAATACTGAGATGACCATCATGACCCGTCCAAATCCTGTAAAAGGCTCAACGGCATCAATTTATTTTAATATCTCTGAGCCAATGAGCAGCTCTATTCGCGTCTATTCTGCTGACGGACGACTAATGTTGAATGAAGCCATGCAGCAATGCGAGGCCGGCGAGCATTACCGTTATTTTGATGTATCTTCTTTTGCATCAGGTTACTATATAGTGCAGCTATTAACGGAAAAGGGCAGTAAATCTACTGTTTTAATCATTGAATAAAATTCCATAAGGAATAATTATATCACTCTCATTCAATATTCAACATTCATAATATAATAATATGAAAAAACTTTTTCCGCTACTACTTTTGGCTTTATTTGCCTCGACCGCTTTGATGTCGCAATCTCATAACTGTGGTGTAATTCACAGTGATGATGCAATTATCAAAGAAAGATTGATGCGCAACAGAACCGAAATTTCTTCAGCGCTTTCGGCATCCAGAAGCACAGTTTATATTCCTGTTACCATTCATTTAATAGGAAGCAGTTCGGGTTCCGGTTTGGCATCAGTACAAAAAGCAATGCAGATGCTCTGTCGGCTTAATACTGATTTTGCAGATCAGAATGTCTATTTTTATTTGAATGGAAACATACGATTTATTTACGATGATTACATGCATTCCGATTCTTATGATTGGGGCGTTATGGATGAAATGGGCAATAACAATGTGTTAAACAATCTGAACATTTATGTTAATGCCAATGTAAGCCAGCCTGTTGCGGGTTATTATTCGCCGTCTCATGATTTTGTCTGGATGGGCAACGGCTATGCAAACGGCAGTTCTACAACCATTACACATGAGGTTGGGCACTTTTTCTCATTGCCGCACACTTTTTATGGATGGGAAGACACCAATCCATTAACAGAATTTGGACTTAATCCGGTTCCTGCAATTGTTAACGGTCATCCTGTAGAAAATGTAGCGCGCAACAATTGTTTAACAGCAGGGGATGGATTCTGTGATACCGAAGCCGATTATATTTCCTATCGTTTCGGTTGTCCATATCTTACCTCCGTACAGGACCCTACTGGGGTAGAAATTAGTCCCGATGCCACACTTTATATGTCTTATGCGGCTGATGAATGCGTGACAAGATTCAGTCAGGAACAAAAAGATGCGATGAGAGCAGATATCACTGGCAGAGGCTGGTTGAATCTTCCTGCTCCTCAAAGTACTGCTGGGCTTTCTGCCGATAATATTTCTCCTGTTACACCGGCTTTGGGTTCAGTTGTCGGTGGAGTTTCAAGTATTCGATTTGAATGGGATACCGTCGGTGCGGCAACAGCCACAGGCTGGTATTTACTTTTGGAAAGAACTTTGCTGGGCTCAACAATAGGAACAGTTTATACCGGAGTAGTCAATGGGCAGAATTTTATTGATATTCCTACTTCCTATCTGTTGTCCAATAAACAGTATCAATGGTCAGTTTATCCATTCAGTTCAGGATATGCCTGCGCTGCTTATTCAAATAAATTCAATTTCAATACCGGTATTCTGAGCGCTGTCAATCAAACCGAAAAACAGCTACTAACAGGTTCCGTTTATCCTAATCCTGCAAATACTGAAACTGTTCAGTTGGAAATAGAATCGGATAAAAATTTGAATGGGAATCTGAGAATATTTAGTGCTGACGGTAGATTGAGTTTCGAAATGCCTTTGGAAATAGCTGCAGGTACTCAGAATTTTCAGCTCAATACAGCTACTCTAAGTTCCGGATTGTATATTCTTGTATTGAATACAGGGTCAGGTGTTTGGACTGAGAAATTGATAATTGCAAAGTAGATCAATATATTAACCAAGTAAAAATGCTTTACTCAATATAGTTCCCTCAAATCCTCAATTTTTAAGTCGCATTCTATGTTTGGAAAAGTAAAAAAATGGCTGGGTTTCGACAGCGTAAAAGTTAAACTTAAGCCCCTCGAAGTTTATCCACGAAAAGTTGAAACTATTAACGGTGAACTGGAATTGAGCTGTAAATCCTCCGCCTTGGTTACGTATATTAAAATAAAATTGATAGAACGTTACAGTCGCGGCCGGGGTGAAAATCAGAAAATTGATGAATATATTTTAGGAGAATGGACTCATGATGAAGATATTGAAATTGAGGAGAATAACCCTAAAATTATATTTTTTAAACTGCCTTTCAGCTTTCAGCATTCTCCTATGGAGAAAATGGAACATAGCAATGTAGTAGGGAAGGGGATAGCAGGTATTTTTAAAATGATTAAAGGAGCAAAATCCGATTATCGTCTCGAAGCAGAAGTGTTGGTAGAAGGCAGCAATAAGAATCCGAATGATAAGTCAAAAATACTATTTGTGTAATGGCAGATAAATTTTCATACGGTTTTGAATCAGGAGAAAGGAAAACGTTCGAATTCCTGCCGGAGGCATTCTTCTTTCTTGATAAAAAAAATCAAAAAATCAAGTCACAGTTTAGGAATGAGTTGTCAATGTATATAACAAGATCACTTGTTTTTTTGATATTATCATCGTTGCAAAGCCTCGCCGGAGCACCACTCCGCCTACGTTTTTCGCCTTGTTATTGCCAAAAAAATCTGCTTTCCTTTTGTTAACATATTCACAACCCATTCCTAACGATAAAATCTGGCGTAGCTGTCAATAGTCCTGATACTGTTTTTTCACTGCCCAATTTTCTCTGACCTGCGACGCTTCAAAAGCGGCCTCCTTCGGAGTATTTTATTTAGCCAATTGTCTGGTTTTCTATTTTCAAGTTGTTTTTAACTCCTTCGTAGTTTTCGGCTTTGCCAAAGAAAAGCCCCTTCGGGGCGGCCTGTTCTTAGGCATGAAACGCCGTTGTGGTCAAAGCTCCGTAGGAGTGACCTTTTCTTTTGTTCCAGCCCCAGCGGGGCGATATCTTTGTAGCCCAAAGGGCGAATATTAAAAAAAAGAGTGACTTGTCCTAAAATAGGTTTCCACAAAAAAGTGTAAAAATGAAAGTAAAAAGTAAAGTTATTTTAGAACAATCTAATAAAAAAAGCTGACATCTGTTATCTGATCTCGTCCGAAAGACGAGACTGAAAATCTGTTAATTAAAAAGTCTAGCGTCTCCCGTCTCCCAGTCCCAAGTCTTAAAAGCTGACATCTGACTTCTGATAATCTGACATTCTAAGAAAAAAAGTCCTGCTACTTGATACCTACTACCATTGAAAATTATTTTAAAAAATGAACTTCCCCCTTTTTTTATCAGTTAAATTCGTTATACTTGTGTCTTTATATTAGCCATAATCTACACTAAACGAACATATACCCGAATCTGCATATGACCAAAGCTATACACTTCCCATCAGCTATACATTACAGCATTAAATCAATAGCCGCTTTAGCTGCTATTTACACATTTGGCGCCCCCGGCCATGCAGCTTCTTTTTCATATCACCAAAATAAATTTGTTGGCATATGAGCAATAATATTTACAAAACATCATTTTTGATGCGCAGTTTGTTTGCCGGTCTTGGAAACTGGGCGCTCGTGATAGCGATTATCATTGCAGGGATGGGGAGTGCTTGGGCGCAGGTAGGTGGAGCGAATGCGACTTACAGTTATGTGAGCACCCAAACAACTTCAACTTATACATCGATTACAGGAGGAACTCAGCACTATGCTACCACGGCCGTTGGTACAAATGGTGTAACAGCAGCTGTTAATATTGGTTTTAATTTTAACTTCAACGGTCTAAGTTATAGTCAGCTTTTTATTTCTAATAATGGATTTATTACATTTGGTGTTGCACCAGCAACAACCAATTACACCCCATTATCAAATACAACCGCTCCATTCAATCACGATGGAGTTATTTCAGGTATGGGCTCAAATTTGGTTAATTCCACTGCAACTGGTGCTTCATCAGAAGTTAGATCTCAACTTACGGGTACAGCTCCAAATAGAATTTTTATAATTCAATATAAGGATGTTAAGTTGTCACTTGGTTCGGCAAATCAACGGCTTACTTTTCAAATACAATTAAAGGAAAATGGAAACGTTATCGATATAGTATATGGGCCGAGTAATGCCTCTGGAACGGGCACATGGGCAGGTCAAGTTGGTGTACTAGGTAGTTCACAATCTGATTATTCAAACAGGACTGGAATAAACTGGACTACAGCCACTATTGGTGCAGCAAACACAAGCACCATGACCATCGGTACAACAGGTGGTACAACAATACCTGCAGTCAATTTATGTTACCGTTTTACACCTCCTGCTGCAATGTCCGCACCAACACATGCAACATTGCCTTTCACGGAAAACTTTAATGTTGATCCATGGTCTGCTGGTACTTGGCTACAGTCTTTACCGTCCACAGCAAGTGTGAGAACTTGGCCGGGCCGCGGAGATAATAGCTGGCGAAGAGACAATGTTACAATCGCAAATTCAGGTTGGACATCAACCACTGGAGGATACACGGTAGCTTCTCCTGCAGCTAGCGGAACGGCAAGATTTCATAGCTATGATACTCGAGCAGCTATCAAAGGCAATATGGATTTTTATTTGAATTTTTCTACAGCAGGTACAAAGGTTTTAACATTTGACTACCTTAATACAGTCGGAACTGACAATCTTGTAGTGCAGCTTTCAACCGATGGGGGTGCTACTTTTGGCGCTGCTTTGAGTACGCTGACTACTTCTGCCGCCTGGACCACCCAAACAATTCAACTCGGATCCTCAACTTCTACCACTTGTGTAGTACGTCTTGTTGCAACTTCAGACTGGGGGTCAGGAGCAGCGGATATTG
This sequence comes from uncultured Bacteroidota bacterium, assembly GCA_903854205.1. GTDB lineage: Bacteria > Bacteroidota > Bacteroidia > Chitinophagales > Saprospiraceae > Saprospira. The sequence goes on from CAINVS010000479.1 coordinate 18,038, forward strand.
GAGTTGACAATGTTAGTATAACCGTCCCAACCCCAGCCTGTGCAACAACCCCAAGCCCATCAAATGCAGCTACTGGAGTAGCTCAAATAACTACTTTGTCTTGGGCAGCAGTTTCTGGTGCAACTGGATATGATGTATACTTAGGTACAACCTCTGGTTCACTCTCCTTAGTCTCTACCAATCAGGCTGGAATAAGTTATAGTCCTGCATCGTTGAACGCCTCAACTACATATTATTGGAGAGTGGTTCCAGTTAATACTTATGGAAACAGAGCAAGTGCTTGTTCAGAATGGAGTTTTACTACCACAGCACCGGTGCCTACTATTTCAGTAGGTACTTTAACCGCATTTGGAAACCAATGTGTCAATACAACTTCTTCTGCGGGTAATTTTACTGTATCTGGAGTAAACTTAACGGGAAATGTTAGTATTGCAGCGCTTTCCGGATATTCTTATTGTTTAACTGCAGGTGGTTCATATACGTCCACATTATCAATACCTGCATCAGGGACATTAGCATCTACTCCTGTTTATGTGAAATTTAACCCAACAGCAGCAGGTGCTTATAATGGAAACATAGTAGTCTCAAGCTCAGGGGCAACCTCGGTGAATGTGGCGGCATCTGGTACTGGAGTAAATACGACAATTTCAACACAACCTTCTGCTTCCGCTGCAACCTATTGTACGAGTGGGGCTGCAACGCCATTAACTGTCGCTGCAACTGCGGCTTCAGGATCCGCTTTTTCGTATCAATGGTATTCCAACACAATTGCTTCCACTTCTGGTGGTACTGCCGTTGGAACGAATTCAGCATCATATACACCCTCAACTGCATCAAATGGCACACTATACTATTATTGTGTGGTCAGTGGTTGTGGGACTGCAGCAACTTCTACAGTGTCAGGTGCAATTACAACAGGAGCGTGTATTATTATGGCTAATGGTTCGACAACACTCACTGGTAATGCAAATTTCTACGATAGTGGTGGTCCGGGTGGGGCTTATCTGGACAATGAATCTTATACCTATACGGTATTTCCATCCATATGTAATAATGTAAGAGTTACTTTTGCAAGTTTTGCAACTGAAGCAACATATGATTATCTATATGTTTATAATGGGAATTCTACCGCAGCTGGTCAGGTTGTTGGAAGTCCTTTTAATGGGGCTTCATTGCCTGCAGCAATTACATCCTCTGCTGCAGATGGTTCGTTAACGTTTCGCTTTACATCTGATGTTTCTTCCACTTTTGCGGGTTGGGCAGCTACATTATCAAATGTACCAGTTTCTGCCGGTCCTGCTCAACCTTCATCAATTGTTGGGACATTAAATCCTGAAGTGGGAGCAACTGAAACTTACTCTGTAACAAACGAATCAGGTGTATCCTACACTTGGTCTTTTCCATCAGGGTGGGTAGTTAATTCAGGTGCAGGTACTAATTCTGTTACTGTTACTGTAGGTTCTACAAATGGAACAATATCTGTTACCCCAAGTAGATGTAGTTTTAATGGTACAGCCAGAACAGCTACTACAACAATCCCAAATTACCGATGGAAATATATTTCATCAAGCCTTGGTTCTGCAACGTGGACGGGCGGTGAATCAAGAACTATTGATATCACAATTAAAAATACAGGGGTTGCAACCTGGAATACAACCTATGCTAATAATATTGGTGTGCGTTGGAATTCAACGACAGGTTCATTGAGCGGTACTCCTTGGGCAGATTATTTCGTTCGCACAACAGTTGGTTCTCTCGCTCCTGGAGCAAGTGGTACATTTACATTAGCAATTGAAGCAAAAAATGCAACTGCAGGTCCTGTTTATGGATCAAATTTAGCAGATGGTAATTATTACCTAGCATTTGATATGGTAAGTGAAGGTCAGTGTTGGTTTGCCACTAATACGGGTACATGTGGTCCTGGAAATTCTGTATTTTATTCAGCAGTACAAACAATTTCAACCGTTCCTACCATTACTTGCACTGCCTTAACAGCATTTGGTAATGTATGTACCAATGCTACAACAACCAATACATTCACAGTTTCGGGTGTAAACCTCACAAACGACGTTACTATTAATGCACTTACTGGATATACTTATTCAACAACAATAAACGGCACGTATACTACAACCTTAACGCTTACGCCAAGCGCTGGTTCGTTAAATCAAACTGTATTTGTGAAATTTACGCCAACTGCTGCACAAGCATATTCGGGTACAATTTCTGTTTCTAGTACGGGTGCGGTTTCTCAAAATGTTTCGGTTTCAGGAACAGGTATTGCTGCGCCAACAGTTAACGCTGGTTCAGATTTTAACTTGTGTTCTGGTCAAAACATAGCTATGAATGCAACTACGAATGCAACTTCGTCTTCGGGCACGGCAAGTTCTGGAACGGTTACTGCTTCAGGCAACGATATTACCAACCCAACAGCCACATATACATTTACAGGTTTACCTTCAGGAGCACTTATTAATGGAATTACGGTTAATATTACTTCGGCAGGTGGTGTAAATTGTCCGAGCTGGTATGGCGTCACTACAAGATTGAATGGGGTTCAACAAGGGGTTGCGGGATGTGCAACTAATACCACGTATACCAATTTAAATGGTCAGGCTGCTAATGGCTTAGTTGTTGCTGTTAGAGGACAAGATAATGATTTTGTTGGTGATGCAATGACAATTACATATACGGTTTCATTAAACTATACAGTTCCACCTACCTATTCTTGGTCTCCAGCAACAGCATTATCTGCAACCAACGTGTTAAATCCAAACTGTTCTGCAATAACAACAACTACATATACTTTAACAGTAACTGGCACAAATGGCTGTTCGGCTTCTGATGCTGTAGTGGTGACGGCAAATAGCTCCCCAGCATCACCCACTGTTACTGCCAGTACTACAACATTAAATGTGGGTGGTTCTGCTACAATTACCGCCACCGCATCCGGTGGAGGTACCTTGCGCTGGTACGATGCGCCTACAGGTGGCACTTTATTGCTTACTGGTGCCGATTGGAATACAGGTGTATTGTGTGTGGCTAACAATACACAAATAAGATATGTAGAAGAATTTAACGGAAGCTGTGCTAGCAGTGTACGTACAGCAGTCTCTGTTATAACCAGACCCCTTATTGCTTCAAATCCAAGCAATGGCATTATTTGTAGTGCCGGTGGATCGGTTACGCTGAGTGCAAATATAACGAATCCTACTGCTTATTCATGGTCGCCGGGGGCTACACTCTCCTCCACAACTGCAGCAATTGTAACCGCCACACCAACTGTTACTACGCAATATACCTTAGTAGCCTCTGCAACAGGTTGTGCCCCCATCACTGGAGTTAATACCTTCAATGTAGGGGTTATTGAAGGGGTAAGTTTTACGCCCACATCCTCTCCTTTGCAAGTTTGTGAAGGAGAAACTGCGCTACTGTCTTCTAATTTGAATAGTTCCAATTTTAGTGTGAGTTACGCACCAAGCTTTTCTCCTAAGACTGCACCAGGTTCAGGTGTAACTATTCTTGTTAATGGGGCAACCGCCACTGCAGCTACTTTGTCTGGAGGTACCTATGATGACGGTGGATGGGGAGGTATTCCAATTGGCTTTACCTATAACTTTTTCGGTCAGAATTTTGATTCTTTAGCTGTGGGAACTAATGGTTTGGTAATGTTTGGAACTGTACCTGGTTATGATGCAACACAAGGAAATTTAGGACAGTATGCTTTCAATACAACTGGTGGAGCATTTCCAAATGCTAATAATCCCGGTAACATTATTGCACTACTTGCACATGATATTAATATGTCTAATTTCAATACAAGTACGCTCGTTCGTTATTGGAAAGAAGGAATTGCACCTACTCGAAAGTTTGTACTTGATTTTGTATCTGTACCTACCTATGCTACGCCTTCAACTTTTTCGACTGCTCAATTAGTATTAAATGAAACAACAGGTATAGTTGAAATCTATGTTACTTCTGCTGCTGCAGGCACGGGTAATTCTGCTAAAATTATTGGTCTTCAGGATGCAGCAAAAACCATAGGTGCCGTTGCTGGTCCAAATAATAGTACCCCGGAATGGAATTATAGAACGACTGCTGCAACAAATCTTGGTTATAGATTCATACCAGGTGCAAACTATAGTTTCCAATGGTCAACAGGCGGGTCACCTATATCCGGTGCTACCTCAACAATCTATACTACTGCAGCACTGAATATTCCCGGCACGGTAACTTATGTCTGTGCTGCAACAAACCCTAATACATCCTGTGCTTCACAGGCAACGGTGAATGTACCTGTCAATGCAAAACCTGCAGCCCCTCTTAGCGGCGGTGATGTAACGGCCTGTTCCAATGACGGTGCACAATCACTGACCGTGACAACTCCTGTCGGTACTACCGTCAACTGGTATTCACTCCCAACTGGTGGCATCTTATTACTGGCCGGTAATAATACCTATTCCACAGCAACAGCAGGTACCTATTATGCTGAGGCTGTTGTGAGTACTTCAGGATGTAAAAGTACGAGCCGAACTGCAGTTACACTCACTGTTAATGCATCTCCCGCAGCACCAACTGCAACCACTGCTATTCCATATTGTCAAGGAGCCGCATCTACAGCATTAACAGCTACGGCAACTTCGGGGAACTCCCTGCGCTGGCACACAGTTGCAACAGGTGGCACTCCCAGCACCACAGCACCCACTCCTTCCACGTCCACTGTAGGTACTCAAAATTATTGGGTGTCTCAGGTTTCGGGAAGCAATGGTTGTGAAAGTACGCGCTTACAGATTATAGTGACTATTAATGCTGTTCCGGCTGCACCTGCAGTAAGCACACCTGTTACTTATTGCCAGAATGCAACAGCTGTTCAACTCACTGCGACAATTACATCACCTAATACTGCAAACTGGTACACAGTTCCAACTGGAGGAACTCCATCAGGAACAGCTCCCACACCAAGTACAGCTAGCCCAGGAACTGTAAATTATTATGTCAGCCAAACCAATTCATTCAGTTGCGAAAGCAGCAGGTCTTTGATCGCCGTTGTAGTTAACCCTACACTTGTTCCAACTGTGAACAATTCAGCATCTTCAACCTCTGCCTGTTCGGGTGGTGCGATAACATTTACAGCAACTCCAGTAAATGGAGGAACCACACCTACTTATCAATGGTATAAAAATGGGGTTCTTGAATCCGGACAAACCGCATCAACCTATGTTTTAAGTGCTCCGCTGGCAAATGATCAGATCTATGTAACAATGGTATCGAATGCGACACCATGTCTTTCAACTTCGTCAGCGGTTAGCAGTAATACGGTAACCCTTAGTAGTTTAGCGGCAGCACCAGCAGTAGCTATTTCCGCATCTACAGCTACAACAATTTGCCCTTCTACCGCTGTTTCCTTTAGTGTCAGTTCTTCCAGTAATATGGGCGCCAGCCCTACCTATCAGTGGCGATTAAACGGAACTGATATTTCTGGAGCGACCTCCTCTACCTATACGACCTCTTCTTTGGCAAATAGCGATCAGATTTCTCTTGTAATGACATCAAGTCTTCCAGGTGGATGTCTTACTTTTAATCCGGCTACAAGTAATAATATAAGCTTTACAGTTACAGCTGCTACATTCATCACGACACAACCTGTATCAGCATCGGCCTGTTTGGGAACCAGTCAAAGCTTTACAGTAGTAGCTGCAGGAACCGGAACACTTACCTATCAGTGGCGTAAAAACGGCTTAAATATAACCGGAAATGCATCGGCACAGACTGCCACGCTTACCTTGTCAGGTATTACGAACGGTGATGCAGATAACTATTCAGTACTCGTTACAGGTAGCTGCGGCACGGCCACATCAAACACGGTGACGCTGAGTATTAGTCCAGCTACT
>CAINVS010000480.1 GCA_903854205.1 uncultured Bacteroidota bacterium
GCCCATTCAAAATTATCCATTAGTGTCCAAACAAAATAGCCACGGATATCAACACCTTCTTTTTTGGCTTTCAGGACATTCTCTAAATATTTTTTAAAGAATTCGATACGCTTTGTATCGTGTATTTTACCGTCAGCTGTGACTGAATCGGGAAAAGCCGCTCCGTTTTCTGTTATGATAATTGGCGGTATATTTTTATATGCCGCAAACTGTTTGATAATGTTGTAAATGCCCTCAGGGTAGACTTCCCAGCCCATATCCGTTATGTTTTCAGACTGTACGCCTCTCTTTTTCGGTTTCACCTGATTCGCACCCAGAAAAGGTATCAATGCAGCTTTTTTGGTGACAACCTGTGTATAATTTTGCAATCCGATAAAATCAAAATCAAAGGTGACTTTATCCATGTCATTTGGATGAATATGACGCTCTATTTTTTTGAGGAAAGGAAAATCGTCAGTTGGATATCCCATGCCCAAAAGCGGCTCTACATAAAGTCTGTTCAAAAGTGAATTCATCCGGTGAGCCGCTTTTTTGCTGCCTTCTTTTTCAGAAGTAGGGGATACCTGAGAGCAGGAAAAGGTTGTTCCGATATTTGCGCCGGGTACATTTTTTCTGATGATTCGGCCACCTTCGGCCTGAACTATTGTAGTGTGATGCGCAGCTTTCAGGAACTGATTTGGGGCAATTTTACCCGGGGCATGCATGCCGATCAGGTATCCCAAGGCAGTATAGGCCATCGGTTCATTCAAAACCATCCAGTTTTTGACTTTGTCACCATAAGTGCGGGTGACTAAATCGGCATATTCGCTAAACCAGTTGATCACCTCTCTGTTGGCCCAGCCGCCTTTTTTCTGTAAAATTTGAGGAATATCCCAATGATAGAGTGTTATCCAGGGTTCAACACCGGTTTTTAGGCAGCTGTCAATAACACGATGATAGAAATCCAGGCCTTTCTGATTCACTTTTCCGGTACCATCCGGCAGGATTCTTGACCAGGCAGTGGAAAAGCGGAAAACGTTGAAATTCATTTCTTTTACCAATGCAATATCACCCTCGTAGCGATTGTAAAAGTCGCAGGCAATATTCCCGTTTTCTTTGGTTTTAATTTTGTGCTTTTTGTGCTGTGTAAAATGATCCCAAACAGACGGACTTTTCCCGTCGGCATTCCAGGCTCCTTCAATCTGATAAGCCGCTGCTGCAACTCCCCATTTGAAATCGGCGCCAAAAGCTGCTTTTGTAAAGCCGGGGTCTGACATCAGCACGGCAGCCAGTTTAGAAGGCAGGGCAGGTAAGAGTGCCGATGCACCGAGGATAGAGGATATTCTGAGGAAATTTCTGCGGTCCATGTTTTTGCTGTTGGGTTTGGAGAAATAGCGTATTTTTTCTTAATTATCAGATTGCATTTAGGGTTGTTGTTGGGATTTTTTGATGCAGTTTTGGGGCATCCCGATTGATGTCTTTAATAATGAAAAAGCCGTCATTACCCTGTTTTTGGTAGAGCGGCATCAGGATCAGACCATCAAATTTTGCGTGAATTTCACCATGACGGTCATGTGCGAGCAATTCTCCTTTAGTCACAGGATCAAAATTGGCATAAATCAAATCTCCACGCATTTTAAACTCATCGCCCGGCGCAATTCTATGACTGTAAATAAGTTGCGCTTCTTTTGGAAGTTTGGCTGAGTCCTGTGTCAAAAGCTGTTCATGTTTGGTTTCAATATCCTCCGGATAGAAACCGCCCATAGCCATAAAACACTGTATTATGGCAGAAACTGCATGATCGACCGATTCACGGCTATTATGCTGCCCCGATTCAAAACATAGCGAAGTAAGATTTAGATTCGGATAGTTTTTATTATTGAAATGATGCAGAACAGTACCTTGCAGGTCATCCAGGAATCCGTGAAGGATTGGAGCATGAATATTTAACCCCAACTGTCTTGATTTTTCTTCTTTTGAAGGAATTATAAAAATACCACCCTGTGCTGTTGTGGTATGCAGATCGAGGATGACGACATTTTTTGGTTCGTAATTTTCGATGTAGGAATTGACTGTCTGCAGTATTTCCTGAAGCTCTTTTTCTTCTGAAACATTCAGATTTTCTTTCTTAGAGTTTTTTATACGTGACACATTTTCATCAGTCCAAAGTCTGTTGAGGTCAGTGTTGATATACCGTACCTTATCTTGAGAAGCTCTTAGGTTGCCAATCAATCCAACAATTTTACCGCGATAATCGAAATATGGTTTATGGTTATACTCTTCGTCTATGCGTTTAAAAACCTCTTTAATTGCCAGATAGCCCGCCGGCTCGTTGCCGTGTACCTGCGTTAAAACAATGAGCAGCGGCCCGTGTTGTGAGGCGCTGCGTTCTCCTATTATACGAGGATTATCAGTCATATTTCAATTCTGTTCGTTTAAAAAGCAGGCGCCTGAGCGCTTTTTCTTAATTTCCCTGATAGTAAGTAGCGTCCTTGAGAACATACATCAGTCGAAGTGGATCTGTTCTGTTCAATTTCAGTTTGCCCTCTAGGGTTAGCGGTTTTTCCAGTCGGTAGATAATAGGAGAGTTGGTTTCCAACTCTATGACCGACTCGGGACCAGCACCGCCGCAAAAAAAGCAGGAACTGTAAGGAAAGGCCGAAAGCGTCATTTTACCGCGGCTGAGCTCGGCCGGAATAATATAGCCTTTCAGTACAATTGTTTTTCCTTCGTAGGCTTCAATCACTTTATTGAAAATAGGGGTATAAATAACCTCTCCGCTTTCGGCATCAAGGTTTGATTTGTACTTAACTTTGCTCAGTATTTTCCAATAATACATCTCATCTGTCTCAGGTGTCTGTGCACAGAGCATGCCTGCCGAAGTAATAAATGCGAGCAAGACCAACAAAAAATTCTTTTTCATATAGTTTCCAAAATTTAACAACGAACAAAAATAAGAAATTCTTTCTTTATTTTTTCTTTAGAAAATAGTGCCAATTTTGATTTCTTAGTGGAATAAGTTTGTTTTCTCTTTGTTTTGAGCAGCTTGAATAAGAATTATTCTTGAAAAACAGTTTAGAATTTTCTTTGCTCAGTGTGGAACTTTTCGAAAAAAGGATCGGTTTGAAATAAATATCCTTAAATGTTTTGTAATAAAGCACTGATTGTATATATTTGCATCGCAAAAGTTTTCGAATTAGTGAGTTTTTGCAATGGTCTCGTAGCTCAGCTGGATAGAGCAACTGCCTTCTAAGTAGTAGGTCACAGGTTCGAATCCTGTCGGGATCACTTAACTCTAACAAAAAAGCCTTGAAAATCATTTGATTTTCAAGGCTTTTTTGTTTTCAGTATTAGCTTATCTTTTCAAAAATCTGACTGTAAACATTTCTTTGTCAGAAATAATTCTGTTAAAAAAATGCGGATTTAAAGACCTGAAACATCAATCTATTCGTGGTTTTTGTTTATATTGGCTTTTCTGATGAGCATAATTCCTGCACTATTCCAAATCTCCACGGAGCTGAGGGTTTGATTGTCAATACTTTAAATATGGAGCAGAAATTGATCATAAACCTTTTAGAATAGATTTTTTACACAATATAAAAGTAAATGAAAACTAATGAATTAACTGACGGAAAGCATGTATTTATTAAAAATAAAAAAACCATTATTGAAGGTTTTTTATATTCATTTCCTTCTCCTTTAATTCATCAATACAATGTACTCTTGTTAA
>CAINVS010000481.1 GCA_903854205.1 uncultured Bacteroidota bacterium
AAACCACATATGAGAGAAGAGTATGAACACGATAGGGTTAATTTTTTACCTTCTACCAGTGAAGAATTACATCCAACATTTGAAGTTGAAGGTACACGTTTTACTTACGCAATGTATGATAAGCGAACCCCTGGATTATTCAAAGCAGAAAAAAAGCTTGATAGATTAATGGATAAATTAAGACCTAAGTCAAAATACCCGCTTCTTGGCCCGTTGGATTATAAATTTAACAATAAATTAATACGAGCAGGTAAATCTGACAGATTTTTACATTTATTTTTTCAAATTCAATGTTTCTATTTAGTTCTGTTAGTCGCATTGATATTGATTTTGTATGACAGAAGGAGCAGATTGTTTAGAATTATTTATATTATAATTTTTAAATTGTCACATCACGCAGTTAATAATTATTTAACAATCTGATCTTTGCGAGACTTTTGGTTTTTGCAAGACGCAAATACGCCCGCTGTTTTAGAAAAGCGGGCGTTAAAATATTTAAGCTAAATATTGGATGTAATAATTTATGTATTATCTCATCAGCGTTACAGTACCGCGAAGCATTTTAGGATTTGGATCAGCAGGGAATTTGTATTCAAAAATGTATAAATACACATCTCTTGGCTGTTCGACACCGCCTTTTTTGCCGTCCCAGGCTGCACCGCTGTTATCTTCAAAGACAGCATGTCCCCAACGGTTGCAGATAACGAATCTGCTTACTTCAGCACCTATAAGTCCGATAGGACCAAAATTGTCATTATTGCCATCATTATTTGGAGAGAAAGCAGTTGGTAATCCAAGGAAACCGACAGGATTGACACAAAGAATCACTGAGTCTTGGCTTTCACAATCACCCGGACCTACAGCTGTTATAATATAGGTCGTATTTCCTGCACTGATGCCAAGGGCAGATGTGCTGAAACTGTCTACTGAGCTGAGTCCAATACTTGGAGACCAGGTATAGCTGACACCTGATACATTCGCACCGGCATTTAATATTGCCGTTTCTCCTATTAAAATACAGGTTGAATCTTGTCCGGACTGCCCGACAAAAGCAGCAAGTACAGGATAAGCGGGACTGTCTGAGATGACGAAACTAACTGCATTGGTATCGAGACAACCGGTAGACAACTCAATAAGCGTAGCCTGATAAGAGCCTGTTGCAAGTCCATTGAAAATGGTATCACCCTGGTTGTATAAGGTGTCAATCAGTCCGTTGCCAAGATCAAAAATAAATGGTAAATCAGCACCGAAAGCTGAATCAACTCTAATGCCTGAATTGGATCCGACGCAGTAGGTATTGTTTACAGCTGTAACTATTGCAGCAGGAACATCGCAAATAATAATATCGGTTGTGCAGCTTTGTGCTGCTGCGGGGCCTACAGGACAAGGACCTGAAGCGGCTAAAGCACGAACCAGAATGTTAATTGTTGAATCTTGAACAAGACTTGTGATGTTGATTGTAGTGTTAGTACCTGTACTTATCCAGGTAGTACCGCCATCGATACTGTATTCATAAGATGCAGCACCGCTAACAGCATTCCAGTTGAAGCTGACAGAAGATGCGGTTGCATTTCCACAACTGACAACGGGAGCAACAACAGCACTTTGAACAGTAATAACTGCAGAATCCCGCATGGTACATCCACCTTCGGTTACTGATACAGTATAAGTTGTATTTGATAGTGGAGTAACTGTTACATTTTGAGTATTGGTTGCTGAAATAGCAGTATTTGGTGCCCAAACATATGTAGGGAGGAAAGTCAGCTGTGGTGTAAAACGCCAAGCATCATTTGTCGCAGCAAAGTCGGTGCCGTTTCGGCCCGGAACAGGATAACCTACAGTTCCACCGGCATTTTCAATACCCTGAGTCATGATACTCATATTGGTTTGAATATCCGCTGTATGAATTTCTATAATATTTGTTGTTTCATGCAGGATAATCTGTCCGGTTACATCAGGAGCAGTACCTCCAAAGTAACATACATTATTAAAGCTTAATACCAATCGACGATTAGGGGCAGTACCTGTAGTGAAATAGGTAATTGTTCCGCAGTTGTCCGGATTGAGATCTTCCCAGGCAAAGGCAATCAAGTTATTAGGATCGTAGGCATCGGGAATATTTTGACCGGAACAGCAGCCTGAGTTTCCGGCGGCCAAATCAAAAGTCAGATAGCCGTTGGAACTGACCTCAAACTGAGTGTAAGGAGTACAGAAAAATTCAAAGCTGAACCCGATTGGAATCGGCAATGTCATACAATCATCATTTGAAAAACAGGAAGGATCGAAGGTTACGGCTGTGCCGGTTCCGCTGATCGGAGCATAGGCAATATTGCTTAAATTATAGGTTGGGCCGCAGGCACTTGGACCTGGAGTAGAACTTAAAGCAACAGGTTGACCCGCACAAATAGTAGAAGTTGCCGGTGTTACATCAGCTACCCAGTTATCGAAAAGTAAGGTAACAGTATCTCTGCCCGAACAGGCACCGTAGTTGTAGTTGATATAATATTGCAATACTCCGCCGGGTGAACCTGCAATGTTTCCGACCGGATTTGGAATATTGGTCGCATTTAATACAGTTGCATAAGAAGGCGGATTGGAAGTCCAGTTGTAAACACCCAAAGTGGTATCAATGCCCGGACCAGATACAATAGTATTAAGATTAACCACATTCGGCAATCCGTTTTGACAGAGTGTATAGTCGGAAGCTGAGGCACTGACAGCAAGTGGAGTAGCCACAAAATTAACTTGTACGGTGTCGCTTGAGAGGCAGCTCAACCCTGAAATACTGTCGGCTGTCGATTGGAATTGCACGGCAAAGACAGCTACGTCACCTGCAACAGTAGTGCTTGGCACTGTAATCATCGGATTTTGTGCGGTATCATTGCTGATAATACAAATAGGCCCTGCTACCTGTGTCCAGTCAAAAGCCCCACCGGATAGGGCAGTAGTATTCCCAAAAAGTTGAAGGTCCTGTGAAATTCCTGCACAGACCGAGGTGTCGCTTACGGCACCGTCAACGCCAATCACATTTACATTTATGATCAGATCTTGAACGCAGCCGCTGTTAAGAATACTTAAGGTGGCAGTTGTAATACCTATCATATCTGGAGTGGTATTAATCAAAACGACAAAATTAGCCGTATCAAAACGACCCGTAATGGGATAAATTGGCCCGAATACAGTTACATTGGTAGGTCCAAAAATATCTCCAATATTGGTTGCGGGTAAGTAAATTCCGATTGAATCGGTGATTGAATCAGCAAGCACATCGATAGTAAAACCAACGCGACCGCCTGCACAAACAGACATGTCAATTGAATATTCTGTAGTGTCAGTCAATACTGCATCGTTGAATCCGGACGGGGCCTCAGCAAAAGTCACATCAGTTTGACAGTCACAGGCATAGTCGCCTGAACCGCTATTTGGTGTAGCAAAAATATCAGTTGGCTGATTGGAGAAATTAGTAATGAGCAGGATGTAAACCTGACCGGTCTGAACATTAGCTACATTCACCGGTTCAATAGCTGCGCCTGAATAACTGCAGGCAGCTACTCCTCCGCTTATACCGCCATTTCCTAAGTTTCCGCATTGGCTAATAGCTGTTGCCAAATTTGGAAACGGGCCATAGAGGATAAAGTCAATATCCAAACCGGCTGTATTGTCCAAGGTAAAATCAAGAACGCCATTTCTGGTGATGTTGAGATAAAACCATGCAGGATTTGGCTGTGTAAAAAGACAGTCGTAGTTATTCCCAATTGGGGCAGTCGGATTATTGACTCCCGCAGGGTAGGGGTCGAGTCCATTTGAGCAGAACGGAGTAGCTGTATTACAGTTGGTTCCCTGTGCTGATACTGTTGATATGTTCAATAAAAAGAACAGCAAAACAACAGCACTTGCTAAAATATTTTTCATGTGATTGTTTTTAGGATTGGCTATTGTTTATTTTTTGTTTCTTTCAAGCTGATAAGCTTTTCGCTCTCTGCTATCTGAGCATTTACCCTTTTTAGGGAAAGTTGCATTTTTACAAGCATATTATCTTGTTTAGGTGTATTGGCGACTTCCATCTTTTCAATTTCTTTTTCAATTTCTCGCTTTTGTGTGGCTAAATGTTTCAGATCTTCTTTCAGTACTTCAGTCGATTTTTCATTGTTTAAAATTGGCTTTTCGATTTTTTGGGCACTCAGATCAACCCTGTGTTCAGGTTTTATCTTATGCAGAAAATCGGCATCAGACGATTGGGCCTGAGCAAGGGAAAGACAGCAAATAAAGGCAAATGCAGTCAATAAAAGCTTTTTCATATCAGTATTAAATTTTATCAGAAGGAAATTAAATCTATTTAGAAATGTGATATTATAAAACGTAAAGATAAAAAATGTGCTTTGTTATTATATTATTAACAGATATATTATTGCTTTTTTGAAAATGATTCATGCTGTAAGACAGTTTTTAGAGGGATAGTGTCGGGATAATGTCATTTATATTTGTACATAAATACTATATCAAGCTTATTTTCTTGGCATTTATAAAATAGTTTTATAATTTTCCAACTAAATTGTAAGAAGTTAAATCCTTTCAGGGTTTCCCCACCACAGTTATCTATTCGTAATCATTTATATTTTATCGGTTTATGGACTATTTGCGCGGCCTCTTGGGCATGGTGTTTTTGTTGGGCATACTATATTTTTTTAGTAATAACAGAAAAGCCATAGATTGGAAACTTGTTGGCGTGGGATTACTCATGCAGTTATTATTGGGATTGGCTATTTTAAAAGTTAATGCCATCCGATATTTCTTTGACAAAATTTCCAGTGTTTTTCTATATGTTATTGACTACACAGAACAAGGAACAAAACAGGTTTTTGGCGGGCTTTTAAATAATGATTCTGTAGGTTTTGTGTTTGCTGTAAATGTCTTGCCTACAATCATTTTCTTTTCTGCACTGTCGGCTTTGATGTATTATTTAGGCATTTTGCAGCGAATAGTTTATGTGCTGGCCTGGGTAATGAATAAATTTATGCGGCTTTCAGGTGCAGAGAGTATGTCTGCTGCTGCTAATATTTTTGTTGGTCAGACGGAAGCACCACTGTTGGTGAAGCCTTTTTTGAACGATATGTCCAAATCGGAACTGCTCTGTCTCATGGTAGGCGGCATGGCCACTATTGCCGGCGGAGTTATGGCTGCCTATGTCGGTTTTTTGGGTGGGGATGACCCGGTTTTGAGACAGGAATTTGCCACGCACCTGCTTACTGCATCTATTATGTCAGCGCCTGCTGCAATTATGAGTGCTAAAATTTTATACCCCGAAACGAATGAGCATATCAGCAGAGAAATTATCATCCCAAAAGAACAGATTGGGGATAATCTGCTAGATGCGATTGCAAGAGGCACATCAGATGGCTTGAAACTTGCTGTCAATGTCGGTGCTATGCTTATCGTCTTTACCGCTTTAATGGCGATGCTCAACTCAATGGTCAGCGGAGCCATTGGCGAAATGATCGGATGGAATTTGAGTACTGGTAATTTTGTTTTTTACGGAACCAATGGATTGGATACCAATACTTTATTGGCATGGAATGCAGAGAAAGATCTATGGATGATAAATACTAAAGGAGCAGATGCAATTGATGCTAAAGTTTATGAAATCAACCACTTATCTTTGAATATGTACATTCAAAAAATTACCGACGGACGCTTCCTGGGTTTTAATATTGAATATCTTATGGGATTGGTTATGTCACCAATTGCCTGGCTTTTGGGTGTACCTGCTCAGGATATGCTGGTCGTCGGTCAATTGTTGGGTAAAAAAACAGTATTGAATGAATTTGTTGCTTATGCCGATATTCCAAAAATGCAGTCTGTAATGACTGAAAAATCAAAAATCATTGCCACTTATGCACTCTGCGGTTTTTCCAATTTTGCTTCAATCGGAATTCAAATTGGTGGTATAGGTGCTTTGGCACCTTCCCGCCGTAAAGAACTTTCTGAATTTGGACTCTTGGCGCTTTTGGGCGGAACGATTGCCTGTTTCCTTACAGCAGTTATTGCAGGGATGCTTATTTAAATGAGATAAAAGATAAAAGATAAAAGATAAAAGATAAAAGATAAAAGATAAAAGATAAAAGATTGGTTTTAAGAACTATCCACAGAAAAAGTTAGAAAAAAGTCTTAAAATCTCTTAATCTTAAAGTCTCCTAATCTAATTTCCTACCAGTCCTTTTCCGGTTTTCTTTTTCTCGATGGCGGATTCTGTTTTTTCTCCTGAGTTTTCTTATCCTCATTATCCATCATATCCATCATCCGGTCAAGTTCATCCTTTGGCGTTTCTTCCTCAGGAGGTGGCGGATTATTCTCTTCTTTGTTTTCTTTATTGTCCTGTGGTGGGGGAGGAGGTTGGTTTTTTTGAATCATTCTAAGCGTCTGTGCCAGATTGTGTTTAGTATCCAAATCGGCAGGATTCAGGCGCAATGAACTTTTATAGGCATTCACTGCGTCCTCGTATTTTTCTTTTTTGACAAAAGCATTGCCCAAATTATGAAATGCCTTTGCTTTAGTATTATCATCCGATGCCGATGCTATAGCAGCTTTGTAGTTTTCAACTGCTTTTTCATACTCCTGTTTTTCATATCGGGCATTACCCAGATTATATTGACCTTTTACGGAGTTTTTATTCACCTGAATGATTTTCTCATATTCAGCAGCCGCTTTGTCATAGTCTTTATTTACAAAAAAGCTGTTACCGTCAATAAGTCCGCGATGCTCGTCCTGAGCAAGCATAGACTGTATCGGCAAAAGCCCCAGTAAAATGATGTAACATATTTTATTCATAGCTATTGTAATGCTTAAACTGTACGTTCTTCAGTTACAGTCTCCTCAAGGGATTTTTCTTTTGAATGTTCTTTATTTTTTTCTGTCTTAGCAGGTTCTTTTCTATAGCTGATTATGAATTCAGCTATAAGTAAAGCCAATGCCAGAAAAACAAACCATTGATAATAAGTTTCAAATTCGTCGAAAGACTGTTCGTCAAATTCTTCTTTTTCCAGCTTATCCAGATCGCGTTTCAGTTTAGCAAAAATGGCATTACCTTCGTCAATATCAAAAAATTTGCCAGCCCCTGCGGTTGCTATCTGTTTTAACCAAACTTTATCAGCTTTTGACCGCACAATCTGTCCGCTCTGATCGCTGTGATAGTTGCCGTCTTCATTTCTTTTGGTAGGTATTGGACTGCCTTCGGTAGAGCCTACTGCTATACAAAAAGTTGTCACACCCTGTTTTTTTGCTTCAGTGGCAGCTTTTGTGCCTTTTTTGTCATGATCTTCGCCGTCACTGATGATGACCAGTGCTTTCTGTTTAATCTTGCCATCATTTTCCGGATTTTTTCCGGTCTTTACCGAAATGCCGATTACTTCTTCAAATACGGTACCCTGTGTTATTTCAAAATCGCCTAATCCCTCATTCAGAAAGAGTTGGGCAGAAGAATAATCCAATGTCAACGGCATTTGCACAAAAGCCTCTCCGGCAAAAAATATAAGTCCTACACGGTCGCCGCGCAATTCGTCAATAAGTTTCATGGCAAAAAGACGGGCCTTTTCCATGCGGTCCATTCCTTTTGGCGTTACATCTTTGGCCCACATACTTCGGGAAATATCCAGAGCGATGTATACGTCAACACCTGCTCTTTTAACTTTTCGGGTAAGGCTGCCCATACGTGGATTTGCTACAGCTATTACCAAAAGTACATAGGCAGTGAGCACCAATCCAAATTTCAGCGGACTGCGTTTTGGAGAAAAATCAGGTACAAGCCGCTGCAAGACGGCCCAAGTTCCGAATTGCTCACGCATAGCTTTGTTATGGCGCAATGCCAACCAAAAGAGGAAGAGCAGCACCGGCACAAAAAGCAAAAGGAATAGCATGAACGGATATTCGAAATCCATATTAATAATAAAAATTAAGACAATGATTATTGAACAATTGTTCTGAAAATAGTATTTGACAGTATCATATAAAGGAAAACAGACAAAACTGCCAAGATTACAAACCAGTGAAACTCTTCCCGATTTCTGCGGAAAGTTGATTTCTCAATTTTTGTGCGCTCCATCTTATCAATTTCGGCATAAACCGCCTCCAAAGAAGCCATATCAGTAGCTCGGAAATATTGGCCGCCTGTTTCTTTGGCAATTGCTGTCATTAATTCCTCATCGATTTCAACATCTACCCAACCGTAAACAAAGCCTCCGTTGGGTTTGCGGGCAACCGGTCCCTTGGCTCTGCCTCTGGTTCCTACGCCGATAGCATATACTTTTACACCAAATTTCTTGGCAGCTTCGGCAGCCTGAAGCGGCGGCACATTACCGGAATTGTTTACCCCATCAGTGATTAGGATGACAACTTTGCTTTTGGCCTCACTCTTCTGCAAACGACGGACTGCATTGGCAAGTCCGAGACCAATCGCTGTTCCCTCAGCAATAAGTCCGCATTGCACGTTTGCCAAAAACTGCTTTACAATGGCATGATCTGTTGTGAGCGGGCATTGGGTAAAACTTTCACCTCCGAAGAGTACAATGCCGATACGGTCATATTTACGACGATCGACAAAGGCCTGCGCCACCCTTTTGGAAGCATCGAGTCGGTCAGCTTCAAAATCTTTGGCTAACATGGAGGTTGAAACGTCCATTGATAGCATGATGTCAATAGCCTCGGCGTTAATATTTTCTTTTCTTAAAACGGACTGCGGTCTCGCAAGTGCTATTATCAAAGCAGATATGGCAATCACCTGTAATATCTGCAACATAGGACGCAACCTGGTTTTCCAGGTCTTAACCCCTTGAAAGCCCATTGTCGAAGACAGCCGAACTTCGGCATAGTACTTCTTACGATGCCGCAGATAAAGCAACACCGGCACTATTGGCAGCAGGAGCAGAAACCAGAAATGTGCAAATACTATATTTTCTAAAACAGTCATTGATGGACTTTATTTATTTTTTAGATTGTTGGAAGGCAGAAATCAGATTTGTAGCAAGTATCAAGTATCAAGATTTTTTGAATCAATTCCTATCGATTTCAATTATCAGTTATTATGATCTTTATAGATCTCTTTTATCTTTTATTTCCCCTTCGAACTCTTCTCCTCTTTTAGCTTTTCCAATGTGGCTTCCACCAATTTTCTGATATAATCTGCTGCAAATTCATTGGCGGAAGCCAAGGGAGATGCTTTGGCATACTTTACCAAATCGGCTGTTTCCAGCAGTTCCTTTAAATCTCTTTTTAGCGCATCGCTCATGTGTTCATTATTAACACTTCCCAGAATCTCGGAAGTAATGGACTCCAATGCTTTTATTCTGAATCTATCATGAAGGTAATCACGCACTATCCAGGAAATACTTTCATGGTATTCGGAAAACTGCCCAACTTTAATAAGATCTCGATTAAGCAATTTTTGGAGCTCGTTGAGGGCTTTCCCTTCGGGACTGAGTTTGCCGCGTCTTGCGACAGCGGCTTTCTGCATTTTGAATACAAAGTAAGCCAAACCTGCTATGAGCAGAAATGACAAAACCCCGATAAAGACAGACTGAAAGTCCATGATATAGTCCCAAAAAGTCTTGGATTCCTCCAAAATTGGTTTTATGGGTGCCATATAGCTACTGTCGCCTGTCACACCGGGCGGATAACTGACACTGATAGAAATTCCCTGTGTAAAGATGGTATCAGTTTTGTCGCCATTAATATAGCCAAACGGTAATGCTGGAAGTACATAAGTTCCTGTATCCCAAAAAATGAGTGAAACTGCCTGTTTTACAATCTGTTTTCCACCCTCTGCATTTAATTTTTCAGGGTTGGAGAGGTTGAAAATTTCTATATTCTTACCTTTCCAATATTCTGAAGCGGTCGGAAAGCTGAATTCCTTTCCCTGTGGGGCATTGACGATGATAGACCCGCGCAGCTGATCTCCGATGAGTACATTGGTACTGTCAAACTTCAGGGTCGCCAATATATCGGACTGACTCCAAAGAGTGGAACAGAAACAAATACTCAATATGATGATAGTGATGCGGAACATTCGTTTAATAGGGTTGTTCGTTAGTTTTTTACCTGATATATATTAGGCAAATTTTGTTCTTTCTTTGAAAAATCGTCTTAGAGTATTTGCATAGGATTCATGTGTAGCAATACTCAAAGTGTCTGCTCCCATACGGCTGAAGGTGTCATTAAAATATTTCAGATTATCCTGAAAGCGTTTTTTGTAATTTTCTCTCACAGTTGCCGATCCGGTATCTACCCACTGCATTTTTCCGCCCTCGGCATCCACCACCGGCAAGAGGCCAACATTTGGAAGTTCTGTTTCTCGGATATCATAAATGTGCACGCCGACCATATCATGTCTTGAGGCTGCAACCTTCAAAGCAGCTTCATAGCCCTGATTCATAAAATCCGATATCAGGAAAGTGGTACATCTTCTTTTCACCAGATTGTTAAGGTATTTCATTGCCTGTGCAATATCGGTACCCTGACTTTTTGGCTCTATGAACAACAAATCGCGGATGATGCGGAGAATATGGTTGTGCCCTTTTTTGGGCGGCAGATATTTTTCTATTCTATCGGTAAAGAAAATTACACCTACTTTGTCATTGTTACTGATAGCTGAAAAAGCCAAAGTAGCGGCTACTTCGGCTATAAATTCATTTTTTGTCTGAACATTGGCCCCAAAAAATGAAGAACCGCTGACGTCGATGAGCAGCATGAAAGTCTGTTCGCGTTCCTCTTCAAAAACTTTTATGTGAGGGTCCCCCGTTCGTGCAGTTACGTTCCAATCGATATTTCTGATATCATCGCCGTACTGATAGGGCCTAACTTCGCTGAAAGACATACCTCTGCCCTTGAAGGTGGTTTTGTAAGAGCCTGAAAATTCCATGCTCGACAAACCCTTGGTCTTCAGTTCAATTTTTCGGACTTTTTTGAGGATTTCTTTTATTGTAAGGGCCATAACACTATTGTGGTAAACAGTAAAGTTGAACAAACAACAAATTCTAAGGAACTTTAACAGTATTCAGAATTTTGTCAATAATGTCTTCACTTGTAATGTTTTCGGCCTGCGCCTCATAAGTAAGTCCGATACGGTGACGAAGCACATCTTTACAAACTGCTCTGATGTCTTCAGGAATAACATAACCGCGACGCTGCATATAGGCATAGGCTTTTGCAGCCAATGCAAGGTTGATACTTGCACGTGGAGATCCGCCGTAGGAGATAAGATCTGCCAAACCCGGAAGATTATATTCTTTTGGTTCGCGTGTAGCAAAAACTATGTCCAAAATGTATTTTTCAATACGCTCGTCCATATACACCTCGCGAACTGTTTTACGTGCCTGAATTATATCATTGATAGTTGCTACCTGCTTAATTTTTTCAAATTGTCCGCTCATATTCAGACGGATGATCTGACGTTCCTCTTCCTTGGTAGGGTAGGTGATTGTAGCTTTTAGCATAAAACGGTCAGACTGTGCCTCGGGCAGAGGATAAGTACCTTCCTGTTCAATTGGATTTTGAGTGGCCAAAACCAAAAAAGGTTCTTCCAAAAGATAGGTTTCATCGCCGATAGTTACCTGACGCTCCTGCATGGCTTCGAGCAGAGCCGATTGTACCTTTGCCGGAGCACGGTTGATCTCATCTGCCAAAATAAAGTTGGCAAAAATAGGACCGCGACGCACCTGAAACTGACCTGAGGTAGGATTGTAAATCATCGTTCCTACAATATCGGCAGGTAAAAGGTCTGGTGTAAACTGAATTCGGTGAAATTTTGCTTCAATTGCTTTTGCCAACGTATTGATAGCCATTGTTTTTGCCAAGCCGGGCAGGCCTTCTAGCAGGATATGTCCTTTGGCAAGCAGCCCAATCATAAGGCGTTCCAACATGTATTTTTGACCCACAATTACTTTTGAGGTCTCATTGAGCAATCTTTCAATGACCACACTTTCTGCGTGAATGCGTTCGTTGAGTGCTTGTATATCTGATGAAGAGTGCATGAAAATTGAGGTATTTGATTGTAATTTTGACGGAGAATCCGATCAGAGGGCAAAATTAAATATTTTTATAAGACAAATGCTTTATTTTTAACAGATATTAACTTTGAATAGGGCTCTTTGTTTTAATTCGTAAAGCAAATAAAAAAAATCTGCTTAAAAACTTAGGGTTTGTCAAACTGGTTAAACAGAATTTCAAATTCATCTTTGTTTAAAAAGTTACGCATCCTGGTAGCGTTCATTCCAAAAAGATTAATTTTTTCAGGCAACAGGTCGCGCTGACAGACATTTTTAAAAACATAGCCAAACAGTTCGGCACAGTACATCCGGCTTGTATCGGCATCATTGAAAGCCAAGTCAAAAGGTATTTTTTTTGACAGCAGACGCATTGATTCAAGAACAATATTTTTCCGCTCAGTTTCTGAGCCTTTAGTTCTTATTCCAATCAGACTGCCGCGCTGACTTTCTTTTAGATAGTTTTTAAGCGGTTCTACAAAAACGCCATCAACATAATTATTTGAAAGGCAGTGCAGTACATGCGGTTCTTTGTAACCTTCTCTTAAAATCAGTCCGCAATGCGTTATTCTTATTTTTTCATCCAACACATCTGCAATCCGGTCACTGATCCAACCATAACCCTTTCTCAGCAGTAAATCGCCTTCCTGAAGCAGATCTGTTTCAGCCGCAGAAAGCAGGGCATTTTGAACAGTTTTATCTGAGCGGAGCAGGTTGGTATTAATCTGTAAATCCTCCGGTCTTGAACTGTCAGCTATTATTAATAACTTATCAGCAACGATTGCCTTCTTTCCGAAAGGCAGATTTATCAGACAGATAACTATTGATAACAGCAATATTTTCATGAGGCAAGATTATTAGTACTAATCCTTTTTTTGAATATCCTCCATTCCAAAATGTTTATGCACAAACCATTTTCCTTTTTGAAGCATCATTTCCACCCCTTTTTCTTTGCCGTCAGCACCACAGCAGAGGGTACAAATCATCTTTCCCTCTTTATAAGAACAGCTAAGATCCTTTAACTGAACCTGTACTTCCTTTTTCTTAACTTCCATATCTTCGGCGGAAGACATTTTAAGTAATACACCGAATAAATGCAGTTGCCTTTTTGTTAAATCTGTTCCAAGCGCACTTGCAGTCTCCAAATCCAATTTGTACAGGGCCTCGTAAAATGCTTTTACGGCGTCTTCGGGCTTGCTTTGAAACGCTGCAACCTTCGGGTTTTTGCAGGCAAAGAAAAAAGGGATTATTAACAGAACTTTATACATAAATGAGAATTTCGAAACCTAAAAGGATTAAAATACATTTGCAGATCTGAATTGACGCAGGAATCTGAGGTCATTTTCGAAAAACAGGCGGATGTCATCAATCTGATATTTGAAAAGGGCAATACGCTCGATACCAATGCCGAAGGCAAAGCCGGTATATTTTTCGGGATCAATTCCGCAGCTTGTCAAAACCACAGGATCTACCATTCCGCAGCCCAAAACTTCGAGCCAGCCGGTGCCTTTTGTCAGACGCTGATCGCGTTCGGTTTCCAAGCCCAAATAAACATCCATTTCTGCGCTGGGCTCAGTGAATGGGAAGTAGGAGGGGCGCAGACGGATTTTTGTAGCGCCGAACATTTCTTTGGCAAAATAAGTAAGCGTCTGACGTAAATCGGCAAAACTTACATTTTCAGCTACATATAAACCTTCAATTTGGTGAAACTGACAGTGTGAACGTGCTGAGATAGTCTCGTTTCTGTACACACGTCCCGGAGCAATAATGCGGATAGGCGGTTTACCGTTTAGCATAGTGCGAACCTGTACAGGAGAAGTATGCGTGCGTAGCAGCATTGTTGTGCTGTTCTGAAGATAGAAAGTATCCTGCATATCGCGGGCCGGGTGATCTTCCGGAGTGCCAAGGGCAGAAAAGTTATGCCAGTCGTCTTCAATTTCCCGTTCTTCAGCAACGGAAAAGCCGATGCGCTCAAAGATAGCGACCATTTCTTCCATCACCAGCGCTACAGGATGTCGACTGCCCAACTGCATAGGCTCGCCCGGCGCACTGAGGTCGATACGCTCAAATTGGTTCAGTTTGGAACGGTCTAATATATTTTTGGCCTCCTGAAACTTATTTTCAGCGGTTGTTTTTACCTTATTGCAAAGTTGCCCGAACTCTTTTTTGCGATCGTTTGGCACATTGCGCATCTCATCAAAGAGCGGTTTTAACAGATTTTTTGTCCCCAAATAGCGCAGACGAAACTGTTCTGTCTGTTCCTCCGTTTCTAAAGCCGCAGCTTCTACTTCACTCAGATATTGCTCTGCGAGTACAAATGCCTCTAATTCCATGATTTATATGATAATTTGTCATTTTGGGGATCGACATTGATAAGTACTTTCTATCTTCTGCCTATTTCCGAATTTTATTTTTGATAATCTATCAATTCTTTACGAACTTTGCTGCAAAGGTAACTTTTCGGCCTTTAATTTCCAAACTAAACTTTGCATATCAAATTTACTATGAAAAAACTCTTATTTATCGGCTTTTTACTAATTTCTGTAAAGGCATTTGCACAGGTAAAAGGCAATGCAAGCAGGGAATCGGCAGGCAATGTCAATTATGACAAAAATGTCAATTACAATAGTAATTATAACTCACCGAATACTAAGGCCCCTGTCTATTTGCCTGCAGGAACCTTCATGGATGACCGTACAGTAGTGCTTGAGGTAAATGCAATCAGCAATCAGTTGGCAAGTACATACACAGTTATTTTCAATATCAAGCAGTTGGGACAGACTGCAGAAGAGGCAGATAAATTGTTCAACGAGCGTTATGAGGCATTTGCAGCTGCTGCTATGCTCGCCGGAATTAAACGGGACGAAATCTATCTTGACATGATTTCGTTTGTGCCTGTTTATGAATTTGAAGAAGAGAAAAAGCTTTTCAGCAAAAAAACATATAACGAAATTCCCAAAGGATTTGAAATTCAGCAAAATGTACACATAAAATACAAGGATAACCGTGTGCTTGGCAAACTCGTTTCAGCAGCAGCAAAAAGCGAAATTTATGATATCGTAAAAGTGGATTATTTTGTAGAAAATACAGAAGAAATCTACCATGATCTTCGCAAAAGAGCCATTGAATTTGTCAATAAGGAAATTATTCAGTTCGAGATTTTGGGCGTCGAATTGGATGCAGCATACCGTATTGCAGCAGAAGAAGAACGCAGTACCTCCCCGCTCGACCGCTATTCCAGTTACAAGGCGTTCACCAGCCAATCGCTTGACGGGACCGCTAAAGGAAAAGTGAACAGCGCCGATAAAGCGGTGACAATGTATTATGAAAAAATTGCTTATGATGAATTTGAAATCATTGTAAATCCGACAATTCTTGAACCTACTGTACAGTATATGTACAACCTCAAAGTAAAATTCCGTCTCAAACAACCGGAACCGACCATCGAAGTGAAAAGAGAAAAAGAATTTGTCTGGCTGACACCAGCCGGCGAGTTAAAAACATTGGAAATTAAAAAAGAAGATACTCCGCTGACTAAACCCAATAACGGAACAACGACAGTAATTCCCGATAAATAAGTAAAGGCTTTACCTCAAATCAGATTCAGCAGCAGCCAATTTGCAAATAATTTAGATAATTAATCTGCAACTGTATCAACTTTGCTATATTTGCGAAATTAACAAAACAGAAAACATCATGGACTTTCAAGACATAGTATCTCATTGTAAAGAATACGGTTTTATATACCAGTCGAGCGAAATTTACGGATCTCTAAGCGCTGTTTACGATTACGGCCCCTTGGGCGTTGAATTAAAAAACAACATCAAAGATTATTGGTGGAAAGCTATGGTGCAGGCGCATGAGAATATTGTGGGTTTGGATTCTGCCATTTTTAT